>JAUNBR010000125.1 GCA_030527015.1 Planctomycetia bacterium | reverse complement strand
CGTGCAAATTTTGACAAAACTTTTGCGAAATTTTAAATTGGAATGAGTATAAAATTCCGCTTCTCTGGCATTTTGCTTCACTGAAAATGCCTGGCTTTAAGAACCGCATAAAGCGAAAATTTAAAGTGGAACCAGCATATAAACAAAAAATTTTCAGAGATAAGCACCTAAAAGATGAATTTTATAGAAATTTCATAAGGAATCAGTTTTTTCCTTTTTTTAGTATTTCTCACTTTAATGATCATGCCATAAACTCAAAAATATTTAGAATTAAATCCCGATTTATTTCTAAACTTTTTGAAAGAATGGAAACGGTTTTCTTTTATTTTTCGTATTAAAAGTCAGAACCCCAGCTCATTCTTATTTTACGGTCTTCACTCTTCCTTTTACCAAAACTTGCACCTTTATTTTTGCACTTTTATTTATAGTACACACTGGAAACAGAATACCAGCCAGTCCATCATACATCAGAAAAGAATATAAAATAATATGCCATTAAAGTAAGTATTTTAACGATTACATAAAATTTTTCTACAAAAATGGTAAAGTATCAGTTTTTTTGCGATAATGCCGATGTAAACCTAAAACCTGAAAATAACTATTATGATCACTGGATATTTGAGTACACACATATGAAATTTTTTACAGCACATTTCGTGTGATTTCCATAAACATACACTCACTCCATTTTAAATTTCCACACTTCGACTGGTGCGCCGACAATTAAATTTTCGACCAAAAACAAAATATGGAAAAGTGGAATATTTTTAGTGTTTCGAGTTTAAAAATAAAGCATTTTGATTTTCGAACTCTGGTTTTCGTTATAATCGGTATTTTTTATGTAGTTTTTTAAAAATACACAAAAAATAAATTTTGACTAAACCGCTTTTTCGAAGTAAGTTATGATAAAGGGTATTTTATCACCAAGAACCTTTTTTCATAATATTTCACTCTTTAGAGTGAAACAAAATTCATAAAAGCGAAAATCACATTTAATCCAGGTTTCATCCTCCCAGCTCAAATAATTTCCATATGAATTACCCTATTTTTGAAGATGATTTATTCCTTGAGAATAATCCGCTGCAAGATTTCATGCCATCTTCCGGGACGGATTTTGACACAGAGAGTTTCGACTTTTCTTCAGCAGAAGAATTACCGCTGTCCTCCCAGGGCTCATCAAAAGAATCGTCCGACGAAGCGGATGACCCTGTCTGGATTTACCTGATGCAGATGGGAGAATTTCCCATGTTAACCCAAGGCGAGGAAATTCATATCGCTCACGAAATCGAGATTTCTCGCCGTGCGTTTCAGAAGCATCTTTTAACGAACGATTATATTCTTTATAATGTTCTGCGTTTAATTCAAGATATGGAGGAAGGTTTACGGCGTTTAGACAGGACGGTAGACGTTTCTGTCGCGGACGGCAGGCAAAAAATTCGTCTCCGAAAGATCCTTCAGCAAAACATCATCACCATCCAAAATATTTATGAGTGTAACACTCAAAATTTTCCGAAAGTGATGAACTCTCAAACTGACAGGGAAATACGTAAAAAACTTTGGCTGACGATGAAACGTAAGCGGCGAAAGGCAGCTCGACTTATTCGGGAAATCGAATTTCGCACTTTTCTCGTCAAAAAAGCTCTGACCGAGTTACGTAATATTTCTGAACAGATGACATTATTACAGGAGCAAATTAAGTTACACCGCAATCATCCTGATATGGTGGACACGGTCACCAGAATGCGTCGTCAGTTACATAAATTGATGCACCAGACACATGAAAGTCCGCGCACACTGCAGCGATATATCGAAAAGGGAAATCAGTTACAGATGAATTATGAACTCGCGAAACGGAAGCTCTCTGCCGGGAATTTACGTTTAGTCGTTTCCATCGCGAAAAATTACAAAAATCGCGGAGTCTCTTTCATCGATCTTATTCAGGAAGGGAATACGGGACTCATGCGTGCAGTGGATAAATTCCAGTATAAGCGCGGATATAAGTTTTCCACATACGCCACTTGGTGGATCCGTCAGGCGATTACTCGTGCACTCATTAATCAGGGACGAACGATCCGCGTGCCGATACATGTCGTGGATACCATGCGAAAAGTCCGAGAAGCTCGTCAAGCTCTTTTCCAGCAGCAGGAACGGGAACCGACCATCGAGGAAACGGCTTCAAAAGTTGGAATTCGGTACCAGGAAGCCTCTAGACTCATGCGCATGAATTCACCTTTAGTTTCACTTGACCAGCCGGTCGCGGGAAAAGATTTTTCTGTTTATGGTGAATTCTTAATCGATCATCGAGAAGATAATCCTCTGGATGAAATTCAGAGGGATTCACTGCGCGACCAGATTAATAATATTCTTTATGAACTTTCATACCGGGAGCGAGAAATCATTCGTCTGCGTTACGGACTGGCGAACGGCCATCCATGTACGCTGGAAGAAGTCGGTCGATTCTTTTCCGTTACACGTGAACGGGTACGACAAATTGAGGCGAAAGCCATTCGGAAATTACAAAATCCGTTACATTCCAAAAAACTGCACGGTTTCCTCGAGCAAAAAACACCTGATTCCACTTCAGAGATAACCTCCATGGAAAATACGAATATTATGGATTAACCTCACCGAAATTTTTCCGCAGACAAAATGACCTGGATCTTTATACTGGTCTTTCCTTTAAATTTCCGTTTTGTGCGGCTCTGAAGCATCATTTTTAGCGAAAAAAATGACTGGGAAGCGGAAATTCATAGTACCTCGGGTATACCATATCTGATATATACTCATGCCATTTTAAAATTCAGTTTTCGCCTGCGACAAGATGGAACT
>JAUNBR010000081.1 GCA_030527015.1 Planctomycetia bacterium | reverse complement strand
TGTGATGTGGAGGAAGTCCGAATGATGGACGAAACACGGTGGCGTCTACTTTCAAAAATGGAAATCCAGCGGCACGTTCTAACTTGTGTCACTTTAAATTTTCTTTTCGTGCGTCTCTGAAAACCGGAATTTTCCGCGAAAAAAATGCCGGGGAAGCGAAATTTTATACTGTATCGGATATATAACCCTCGCTATATTCCTGAATTTTCCACATTTACCCAAGAATGCAAAAACTTCTTCCGCCGCCAAAAACGTTATCGCGCGGAACTGCGCACACTGATAAATGACGAGTTTCATCTTGTCGCAGGCGAAAACTGAATTTTAAAATGACATGAGTATATTTCTGAAAATAAAAACTCGATACACTATAAAATTCTGTTTCTCCAGGATTTAGCTTCGCTGAAAATGCCTGCTTTCAGAGCCGCACTAAACGAAAATTTAAAATGAAACCAGTATATAACATGAAACATCAGAAAGATGAGGAATTAACGTGTATCAGGGATAATTATTTTCCTTTAAATTTCTGTTTAGTACGGTCACAGAAGCCACTATTTTCAGCTCACCCTGTTCGGACAGAGAAATAAAATGCCAGGAAAACGGAAATTTAGAATGGCGTCAGTACGTTACGCGTCAGGATAATGATAAATCATTTCTTTACGCAGATGTTTTGGAGAATGATTCATTTCCATTTCTCCCTCACGGAAGTTTCCTGAGGCGGCCCAGGCTTCTGCTTCCTGCGTGGACGCCATAAGGGCTTCTTCTACGATTTTAGCATAATCTTCCAGTTCTTCATGTTTCAGATTTTTTGGAATATGAATAGGAGGAGAGAAAATAAGTCTTGCGCGTGAAAAAGGACGGGGAATGGCGAATTTATCCCATGAAGTCGCGCGCCAGGGACGGTGAAATCCCATCCCTGTGGGGATCAGAGGAATCTGGAGTTTAGAAGCCATATAAATTGTGCCCACGGACATTTTTCGTCTGGGGCCCTGAGGACCATCCGGCATCATGGTAAGATGATAGCCACTTTTCCCGATTTTTAGCATGTTTCTTAATGCTTTCGTTCCACCGCGTGTGCTGGAGCCACGAAAAATTTTGAATCCCATAAATTCAGAAAGATGAGTGATAATTTCTGCGTCCTGGTGCTCTGAAGTAATGGTGGCCACCTTACAGTTACCAAAATAACTGACGGGCAGTAAAATGTATTCGTGCCAAAAGACATATATATACGGCTGGTCCACCCAAAAACTTTTGGGATCCAGTGCAGGATCTGCTGCCCAGTAACGTGCATCTAGAGTGGACATATACCGATAATAGAAGGCAGATCCTAATAATCCAAGAAAACGATTTACAGTTCGTGGAATAAAAATACGCATAAATTTTAAAGTTCCTGTTTCCCTCTTTTTTACCCGATACACTATAAATTTTCGCTTCCCCGGTATTTTGCTTCGCTGAAAATGCCTGCTTTCAGAGCCGCAAAAAATTAAAATTTAAATTGGAACCAGTATACCATGTAACATACCTGGCATTTTGAAGCGCACAGACACCATTTTTTAATGAAATGAGTGTAAATATTTATGTTTAAGATAAAAATTTACAGTCTGTCAGGCGCAGACCATCATAAGCAGGAATAACATTCGCAGGTGATGTTTTGGTAAAAGAGTCATGCTCAAGATCATGGCTAATATGGGTTAAAAATGTCTTTTTGGGCTTTAGCTCTTCTACCAATTTTAAAACCTCTGTGACATTCAGATGTGTAATGTGAGGTTTATAACCTAAACAGTCTATAATTAAAATGTCTAAATTATAAAGGTGAGTGAGAGTTTCTGGAGGAATTTCTTTTATGTCCGTGCAGTAAGCCACGTTCCCGAAACGGAATCCTAAAACATCCGTAATCCCATGATGAAACCGCAGCGGAAGAACTTTCGCTCCCAGGGCGAAGAACGGTTTATACGGTATAATTTCCTGGATCAAAAGTTTTGGAAGAACATTTTTATAAAAAAGCTGAACTTTAGCATCAAAAATATAATCAAATTTTTTCCGAATATCCTTTTCTACACATGCTTCACAGTAAACAAGAATACTTTGCCCTTCCAGATGGCGTGAAAAGATACGTACATCATCCAGACCCATGAGATGATCACTGTGGGCATGAGTATAAAGAATCGCATTCGCGTATCGAAGTTTTTCGCGATTAAACTGACTCCATAAATCAGTCGGTGTGTCAATTAAAAGATTTCCCTCCGGCAGTCCTAAAATTATCGAGCTTCGCGTGCGAGTATTTCTTGGATCGGTGCTTGTGCATACTTCACATGAACATCCAATTACCGGAATGCCATGAGAAGTGCCTGTCCCTAAAAAAAGCAGGTCACCCAGAGGTAATCTTTCTGTCATTCTGCTCTGTTCTCCAGAGGATTATAAGTTATTATCTTCGGTTTACTATAAGTTTCCGCTTCCTGGCATTTTGTTTTCGCTGAAAAAGGTCTGTTTTCAGAGCCGCACAAAATGGATATTTAAAGGAGAATCTGTATTCAGATGATTTTATGATCTCTTTTTAGTTTTCCTAATATCATCATTATTACTTCGAGTTTTCGACATGTTTCTCTGCTGCCGTTTCTGTATCTCCGCGATATATTTTTGTTCGTTCGCGCGATCACCTTTTTCGGCGTAAATAGCGGCTAAACGCTGCGCAGGATATATATCATCTTTCTGTTTATCCAGCTGCATAAATTTTTTATAGTCTCGGATGGCTTTATCAGAACTTCCATGATTATCATAAAGTACTGCTCTGCGATAATAGGCCATGGCGTATTTCGGGTTTTCTTTAATGGCTTTTGAATAATGCTCCACCGCTTTTTTTACATTCCCTGCTTTATCATATTTTTTGGCAGCTTCAAAATATTTTTTTGCATTTCGCGATTTAACTTTTGCCCCGCCGTCACATCCGATCTGCATGGGAAAAAAGAGAAGTGCTAAAATCAAAAAAAAGATGAAATTTTGAGTGGTAAAATTTTTATAGGTGTTTTGTGGAGGACAGAAAAACATAAAAAACCTCGTGTAAAAATAAAAAATATATAATAACTGATGTTTTGCCGCATAATCAGATTCATTTTTTATGTGGCCACGGTGGACGGTATTTATGCCCGATCCACTATAAATTTCCGCTTCTCTGGAATTTTGTTTCGCTGAAAATGCCTGGGAAGCGCGGAATTTTATAGTGTATCGGGTATATAATATAATGGAGAGGAAGAGATTTATCGTATATAAGGTTAATGGAAAACTTTACAGATTTTCAGGAAGATCCTCATTTTCACTGTCTTTTATGTCATCATTTCCATTTCCATTTTCATTTATATCTTCACTAATATCATCATTTATATCTTCATCACTAATGTCTTCATCTTCTTTAGGGACTGTTCGGACGGCGACTAAAACGTCATCCTGATCCATATTCATGATGCGGACACCCTGGGTGTTTCTGCCGGTTATTCGGATTTCGTCTACTGAAATACGCTGAATTTTTCCGCGAGCCGTCATCATAAGCACATCATCTTCATCGTGAACACATAAACAGCCGATAACATTTCCATTTCGTAAGCTGGTGCGTATATCTATAATTCCGCCGCCGCCCCGTGACTGACGCCGGTAGGAGCGCGAACTGACATTATCTTCATTTTCCTTTTCGTCGTCTCCTCCTTCTGATTCGTTATCTTCGGATGTTTCTTCCTGCGGTAAAACCGAATCTTCTGGAATTTCATCTTCATTTTTAATGTCTGTAAAAGCCGACTCTTCTGGTATATTCTTACCTTCTGCGCCGGGTTTCGCACCAGTGCCAAAAGGTGTTTTTTTCGCGTAACCGTGTTCGCAGACGGTCAGGAGCATCGCGTCAGGTTCTGCGACTGCCATTCCGACGACTTTATCACCGGGGCGCAGCCGAATGCCGCGTACGCCTGTCGCTGCCCGCCCCATGGGACGTGCGTCCGTATGTGCGAAACGAATCGCGCGACCTTTCTGAGTGGAAAGTACCAGATCATCTCCTGGCCCGACGATATCCACTCCGATTAATTCGTCGTCTTCCCGAAGTTTTAACGCGATAAGGCCTGCTTTTAGCGGACGGCGAAATGCGGAAAGTTCTGTCTTTTTAATCGTACCGTTCGCGGTGGCCATGACCAAATAATGATCCGGACGATCAAAATTACGCACAGCACGGCAATCAGCGATTTTTTCATTTTTTTCCAGCGCTAAGAAATTAACGATCGCCCTTCCTAGAGCGTCTCGTGCCGCTTCAGGAATATCATATATTTTACGCCAGTAAACTTTTCCACGATTCGTGAAAAACATGAGATAATCATGAGTGCTTCCCACAATTAAATGCTCGACAGGGTCTGATTCTTTTGTTTTGGCGCCTTTCATCCCTTTCCCGCCTCTGCGCTGGGCCCGGTAAGTAGACGTGGGGGTCCGTTTAATGTATCCGCCCGCGGTAATCGAAACCACCATATTTTCTTCCATGATTAATGATTCTGGAGTGGCCTCTAAATCGATACTTTCGATCGCCGTGTGTCGTGCATCACCATGTTTATCGCGGATTTCCAGTAAGTCTTCACGGACAATTGCCCGAATATTATCGTCAGAAGACAGTATACGATTATATTCCCGAATATCCGTCAATAAATTAAGGAATTCATCTGCCAGCTTTTCCTGCTCCAGATTCACCAGCTGACCCAGCGTCATACGAAGAATGGCATCCACCTGAACCGGTGTAAGGGTATAATTTTCTTGTACTCCGTTTTCCAGACAATAATTCTTGAACCCATCATCTCCTAAAGCACGTTCAATTAATGCTGCAGGACAGCGTATTTCTGCAAGTAATCTCTGTTTGGCTTCTGCCTGAGTTTTTGAAGTGCGAATCGTGCGAATAACTTGGTCGATATTCGCGTGCGCAATCATTAATCCTTCCACGGTATGCTTACGCTGCCGTGCTTTCATCAGCAGGAACTGTGTCCGCCGCCGGATTACGGTAACTCGGTGACGTAAAAATTCTTCCAGCATTTCTTTAAACGAAAGAATGCGTGGTTTTCCATCCACCAGAGCCAACAAAATCAGAGAAAAACTGTCTTGCAGCGAAGAAAACTGGTAAAGCTGGTTCAGTACGACATTCGGATCCGCATCCCGCTTTAATTCCAGAATAAGACGTACGGGCTCCTTCAGATCACTTTCATTTCGAATCGCGGAAATGCCCTCAATTTTTCCGGTGGTAACCAGCTCGGCGATTCGTTCCTCGACTCGGTCTCGCGCCTGCTGATAAGGAATTTCTGTAACCACGATTCGGCTACGATTCCCCTTCTTCATTTCTTCGATATGCGCGCGGGCACGGACGGTAATGGTACTTCTTCCCGTCATGTATCCACGGTAAATGCCGCTTCTGCCACAGATGATACCGCCCGTGGGGAAGTCGGGACCAGGAACGCATTCCAAAATTTCAGGGAGTGTCGCTGCCGGTTTATCGATTAAAAGAATCAGAGCGTTACATATTTCACGTAAATTATGTGGCGGAATGCTGGTGGCCATTCCCACCGCGATTCCATTCGCTCCATTTACCAGTAAGTTCGGAAATTTACTTGGTAAAACCGTGGGTTCCTCGTTTCGTTCGTCATATGTGGGGATAAAATCCACCGTATCCAGTTTCAGATCTTCCAGCATCATCGAAGCAAAACGGGACATTCGTGCTTCCGTATATCGCATGGCCGCTGGTGGAAGACCTGCGATCGAGCCGAAATTCCCCTGTTTATCCACCAAAATGTAACGCATATTCCATTCTTGCGCCAGACGTACAAGAGTCGGATATATAATCGCTTCACCGTGCGGATGATAATTACCACTGGTGTCACCACAAATTTTAGCACATTTAATTCGGCCTGACGTGGGGCCAAGATTTAAATCATTCATGGCGACAAGAATTCGCCGCTGTGAGGGTTTTAAACCATCTCGGACGTCTGGTAACGCACGGCTAATAATGACGCTCATCGCGTATGTGAGATAACTGGTTTTCATCTCATTCGCGACAGACAGATCTAAAATTTTTCCATTCGTGGAAATTTCCAAGGAAGGTACAGATGAATTTTCGTTCTCGGAATCAGAATCATTATCTTCGAATTCTGGATTTTCGAAATTATTATTAAAGTCTTCGGGTGGTAAATTGGGATTATCAGGTGAATCGGACACGGTAATTACTCTTTCTTATGGATAAAAATAATGGAAAAAATAACTCTTTAATTTTATCATTTTGAGGCTTTCCGGCAAGCCCCCATATATAAGGAAAAATATGTTTTCTGGCCTTTTTTAGAAACTTTTTTTGAGAAAATACCGAGGAAACTGAATGTTTTTTAAGAAAGTGATAAAAGATTTACCTAAAATGAAGAAGTAAAAGTAAAAAGAATAACTTTCTCGTACAAGAAATTATAGATTTAAACTTTTTTCTGTCATTCAGAACGGATGTGAATGTAAAATTTAGCATAAAATGGACATCTTTTTTATGCCTGATTTCAAGAAAATAAAAAGTTTTGAGAAATTTAACAAAAATCATTTTATGCAAAATATGAGAGTGTGGCATACGGTGGCAGGCTGTTTTCCCTCCCTAAAATTAATTGGAGTATACCACAGAGAAATGGAAATCAGATAAAAAAAGATTATTCATACCATTTCTACTTTTATTTCAGTAATGTGGCCGTACCAGCGGGTATTATCTGCTGCGGGAAATGCTGGGAAGTGGAAATCGAGGAATAAATATTTCTGATGAAAAAGTGTGATACTCTCGTAATTCCTGCGAAAGGAATATGGAAGACTGCCAAAAATGGGTCTTACTCAAAAAAAAGAATTTATAAGGAGAAATATTATGTTTAAAGAAAAATGGAGTTTACCGGCGATGCTTGGTTTAAGTGCGTTATCTTTCATCATTCCGATCGTCGGATGGATCGTTGGTGGCTTAAACCTGAAATATCCGGCCAGAAATAATCAGGCCTGGCTTTTAATTGGTCTGGGAGTTCTCAGTTTTATCTTAGCGCTTATCTTTCGATATGCCATTCCGACAGTCTAAAAAAGTGTGTCGTGGTTCCTTAAGATTTAAATCGGGGAGGCGGTTTCCCTCTGCCTGCCCGGTTTTTTCTGATAACTTTTTGCGTGAATATTATTAATTTCACTTTCAATTTTCGTTTTATACGGCTCTTAAAGCAGGTATTTTCCGATAAAGTATGCTGGAGAACCGGAAATTTATAGATGTTTCAGATGAAGATATACTCTGTTTTGTAAGCATGTAAAATATATTTTTGTAGCATAAAATCTGCTTTATTAAAAATTCCAGGAAATATATCCTCGGGGCGTTTAATTTTTTAGGAAAATTATACCCGATGCACGATAAAATTCCGCTTTATCGGCATTTTTGCTTCACTGAAAATGCCTGCTTTCAGAACCGTACAAAACGGGAATTAAGGAGAATCAGGCATAAATTTTATTTTTAATTTTAACCTGAACTGTGTCTAATTTTAAAATTTCATTTTATGTAACGATAAAAATGGTATTTTGTGACATATAAAATTCCACTTCCATAACCCGCATAAAACGAAAATTTATACTGGTTTCACTTTAAATTTCCGTTTTGTGCGGCTCTGAAAGCAGGCATTCTGCTTCGCTGAAAATGCCGGGGAAGCGGAATTTTATCTTGTATCAGGTATAAAGTGGAACCGAAGAATATATAAAAGCCGAAGGAAGTTTAAATAATATTTAGGAAACAGACAAATAAAAAAGGTGGTAAACCAGCTGTGTACCACCTTCAGATAAATCATTTTCAGTAATTTTTTATGAAAATATTATTTCTGATGCACCATGAAAATTCATTTTATTCACCAAAAAACTGTTTCCATGACTGCATGAAACAAAAATTATATCCGATGCACGATAAACTTCCGCTTCTCCGACATGTTTTTCTTCCCTGCCAGAGCAGGCTGGACTAAAAAATGCTTGCGTGCAGAGCCGCAGAAAACGGAAATTTAAACGAAAATCATTGTGTGTGTGGAATCAGAATCATAGAGATTTTAATTTGCCAGCACCGTCTTAACTTTTTCGACGACTGTGTCGAAAGCCGAAACATCATGGACAGCCATATCTGAAAGGATTTTTCTGTCAAGAGAAATGTTAGCTTTTAACAGTCCATTAATAAATTCACTGTAACGCAGGCCGCGTTCACGACAAGCTGCATTAAGACGAATAATCCACAGCTGACGCATTTTACGTTTTCTTACTTTTCTGTCGCGAAAAGCAAAAACTCCAGCGCGAATTAAGGTTTCCTGAACCGTGCGATTCAGATTTCCTCGTCCACCACGAAAACCTTTAGCTTTTTTCATAAGCCGCTTTTTAGCTTTATTTCTAGCGGCACCACCTGTAGTACGCATATTTCTACTCTTTCTTATAAATTTAAGTACATTTTCGGAATCGAGGTCCCAATAAAATTCTCCTGCTGAAACTTATCAAAATTTTATTAAAAAATATTTATTAAGATAAAATTTCAGATAAATGAGAACCTGAAAAAAGGAGCTGACAGAGGAGAATTTATCGGCGTTTACGCCTACCCGTTCCGAGCCGTCATAATGTGCCTGCTTCCAAAAGTTTTGGCAGGCTTAAATATCTTTTTCGAAATAAATTTTCCGATAAGATGAAATTTTTATGCTGTTTATATTAACAGTGTGTACGAATAAATAAAAATTTAAACGTAAACCTGCTGGAATTTTTAATAACTGTTACCGTTTAATGCACGCGTAATTCTTTTCACTTCTGCATCTGCCAGCGTGGAGGTGCCGCGGAGTTTACGAATACGTTTTTGTGACATCCGGGACGCGATATGGCTCGTACCAGCACTCCGGTGCATGGCTTTTCCAGACGCAGAGAGACGGAAACGTTTTTTTGTTCCTTTATGAGTCTTTAATTTAGGCATTATTCTTCTCCTTTATTATTTCACAGAAATATTCATTTTTTATCGCGCCAAGAACTCGATAACCAGTCCGATTTTATCCACCGGGGCGGTAAAGTCTTCCGGTAAAGGTAAACTGGTCACCGTAATCGATAATTCTTCCCCATTTACTGTCATCCATCCGAGATCACTGGGCGTTCCGATTTCAGCCCAGATTAACTTATACATTTCTTGTAATTTCTCATTTTTTCGAACGGAAATAACGTCGCCCGGGCGAACCATGAAAGACGCGACATCCGTGGGGCGGCCATTTACCAAAAAATGGTGATGTGCGATTCCCTGACGCGCCTGCGGCCGGGTACGACAAAGACCCGCGCGGCGAATTACATTATCCAGGCGCCGTTCACACAAAACTTTTAAATTATCACCAGTGTTCCCTTTTTGACGTTTACTTGTGCTGTACAACTTTCGAAGCTGGCGTTCACTGATTCCATAATAATATTTAATCTTCTGTTTTTCAGCCAAGGATTCTCCATATACTGATTTTCGTCCGCGTGCCCGGGCCATTCCTGGAGGTGTGTTTCGTTTTCCTGTGGCCTTCAAAACTCCCGTATTTTCATAAATCTGTGCCCCCAGCCGACGATTAATTCTCGCTTTCGGTCCATTATAATGTGCCATAAAATTTTCCTTTTCATCAAAAATTTAAGAACCTGGCGACTTTTTTATTAAAAGACGCACACTTTACTCCACCCTCTCCTGCCGTTCTGTGGCAGGGTGACGCGGCTACATACCGCAGAAAGTCTGGTGAGATAATAAAGAAATCTCATTTTAACGAAGTTATCTGAAAAAAAAAGGAGGGGTGACTATAAATTTTATTCTTGGTTTTCAGTGAAAGTTTAGTAAATATACCACTTTAGTTACTTACTATTTTATGTCACACGAACGTTTTAATTAAAAAACGCTATTTAAAATTATGTTCGAATATTTTGTTTTTATATATACTATTTTATATTTATATACAAGTATACTTTTATTTTTGAACATTCTGTATCTTTTACTTACTTTTAATACGCGAGACACTATAAATTTTTTTCTGGCATTTTCAGCGAAGCAAAAATACTGGAGAAGCGGAATTTTATCGTACATCGGATATAATATCTTTTTTTCAAATTTTCTTCGCCATTAAATAAAATTTATATGATAATGATTTTTGGAACTTTATTAGGCCATTAAATTTTACCTGACAGGAAGATATGTAATAATTGGTAGAAAGCGTCCTTTAAGAAGTTTTGTTAATTTCCTTAACTAAAAAACCGTTTATAATATCTGAGAGCATGAAAGGGAGTTTTTTGTATCGATTTTTGTATAAATTATAATTATACTGGTTCCACTTTAAATTTCCGTTTTTTGCGGCTCTGAAAGCAGGTATTTTCAGCGAAGTAAAATGCCGGAGAAGCGGAATTTTATAGTGTATCAGGTATAAAAATTTTCGGAAATTACAGTATACAAGTTAAGAAATTTGGAAAAAGCGCGATGGAATGCGGAGAAAATCAAAAAATGAAAGAAATACGCGGTGACAACTTTCGGTGTATACTGGAGCAAAAAGTGTCATATGGAGTTATTTCAAGAATTCAAAATCCTGTTTTCTGTAAAGATTCATGGAAAATTTCTTGGACTGTGCGCCAAAGTATTTTTTTGATACTATTCTTTTCTTGTTTAATCTTATGTCATTTTGAGTCAAATTTTTCAGATAACAAAAATCTGAAGTCTCCTGAAAAAATATTGTGTGAATTATCAGCAAAATATCCTGATAATTTATCAGCAGAGAGAGCTCAAAAATATTCTGTAATAAAGAAAAATAAGAATGATTCTAATTATCTTCCGCATCAGAATTTTGTTTTAGAAGAAGAGGTTTATACCAGGCCGACTTATAAGCCTTCTAAAAATAATGCAGTAAAAAATATTAATTCGCCTGTGGTTTCAGATACTCTCTCTGTTTTCCCAGATCCTTCGTATGTTCTTACCAAAGACTCTCCTTTAGCCCGTGGGGAGGAAAAGTGGAATTCGGAAAATCGTCAGAAAAGTTATGTTTCAGACGAGAAGTCGCCGAGTGAGGCGCGGCCACGCAGAGGACTGCGTGCTCTGTTTTCCGCTCCAGCGGAAATTCCGTCGGATGATCGGAAAAAAACTCGGGCACCGCTCACATATACCATGAGGCAGGCACCTCCGACGATAAAAAATCATACAGGGCATATGGGGTATACACTCCCAGAACAAGAACCGGAGTGGTTAAGGAATTCGTCCACAGAAGTGCCTGGTCTGGATAAGAAATTTTTACGTGAAAATGGCACGACAAAAGCTTTAGATGATCCGACGATTATTTCGGAGGGATTTCCAGAAGATGTTTTGCCGTCTCTGCCTGAAGAGATTTTGTCAGAAATATCTTCTGACGTTCCTGAAAAAATGCCTGAACGACCTTTAAATAATCCGAGTAAATCGAAAGATATTCCGAAGGATATTCTGCCTGTTTTACCGGAGGCGCCTTATTTATCTGATGAGAACGATTTATCCTTTATAAAACCAAGAACATCTGGAGAAGTTTTTGATTATGCACCGCCTGTAATGCAGGTGGCTGTACTGAAAGGGCGTGTGGGACGTCTGGCAGTTTCTTCAGAAAACTCTTCAGAACGTTCTGCCAATTATGTTTCGCCTATCATACTGCCGCAGACAGAAAAGATTCCTTCTCGGAGTATTCTTGTCACGGAACAGGAAAATTTGGAAGGATCTGTTTCATCTAATTTTTCAGATAATATTTCGTCTGAAATCAGTTTAATTAAACCTGTGCGTTTTTTGAAGGCGGATGCTCAATTATATGAGTTAAAATTATCTCCTGCACAGTGGTTTACGAAATATATCGGAAGGATTCCGTACCATGAGCATCAGCTTATTCAAGAATATATTCGAAATGAATTATCCAACTTTTCATTACTGGAGGCCAGCGTAATTGCCAGTCATGCGGAAAATACAGATGTGGCAAATCAGATTTTACGTAAATACGAACAGGTTCAGCGACAATTATCGAAGCGAATTCTGCCCGGTGACAGCCAATTATCGCGCGCAGAAAAAATACTTACTTTTATGCATGAAGAGCTGCTTTATGGTGGATACCAGCTGGAGCAGACGACCATGGAAAATCTTTTTATGAATGGTCGCTATAACTGCGTGACGGCTACGATTCTGTACTGTTCTCTTGCCAGAACGGTAGGGCTGGAAGCGCAAGCAGTCGAACTGCCGGGACATGCCATGTGTTGGGTGAAGACAGAACGGGGAAAAATTGATGTGGAAACCACCTGCCGGACATGGTTTCAGTATCTGGATGATCCTCAGACCCGAAAGCAGGTTATTCAGGAACTGATTCGTCAGGCACAGGGAGATTTACATACAGCGAGAATTCGTCCGATTACAGATCGAGAATTAATCGCGAAGGTTTATTATAATCGAGGTGTGGATTTTCTTACAGAGAGAAATTTTGCTCGTGCTCTGGAAGCGAATGCTTTAGCTCTGTTACTGGATCCAGAAAGCGAGACGACGAAAGGAAATTTATTGGCCACGATGAATAATTGGGCGATTTATCTTTGTCAGAATGGGAAATATGCTCAGGCTGCAGAGCTTTTACGTCATGGAATGCATGTAGAGCCAGATTATGTTACGTTTCGTAATAATCATGTGCATGTTTATCACCGCTGGATCGAGGCATTATTTCAGGCCGGGAGGTTTCAAGATTCTCTTCAGGTAACTGATTTGGCGATGAAGGAACAGCCGCAGGAACCCCATTTCAAAAACCTTCGAGAGAAGATACGTAATCGAATAACGGCCACGGCGGCATTACCCGTCAGCGTGTATTAATAATTTGGAGACTTTATTTTTGTACTTTTTGTGGCCATATTTTTGTAATTTATGACACGCATGCATTTTAAGTCCAGCCTGCTGCGGGCAGAAAAGTATACTGGTTCCAATTTAAAATTTCGTTTTGTGCGGCTCTAAAAGCAGGCTTTTTCAGCGAAGCAAAAAAGCCGGTGAAGCTAAATTTTATAATGTATCGGGTATAAAATGCAGGAAAAAAGAGAAATTTATGTCTTCAGACCGGAAACTTAAGAAAACATATGGTGTTATATACCCGATGCACGATAAATTTTCGTTTTCCCGGTATTTTTGCTTCGCTGAAAATGCCTGCTTTCAGAGCCGCAGAAAACGAAAAATTTAAATGAAAAGCAGTATAAATAACATCAGGAAAATTATTGTGGATCAAAAACGGTAGTTGCCACGCGAATTAAAGCTGCAAAAGAAGTAACCTGAAATATTTTTGTTAATTTTGCGCGCCGATTTTCGATTGCGCGAAGACTGAGGTTCAGCTCATCCGCGATTTCTTTATTTGTTTTCCCGTTATAAAGAAGTGTTAAAACTTCCTTTAAGCTGTCATCCAGTGTTTCCCAGGTATCTTTGATCGTTAGTTGCTGTACGAGCCGTTTTCCTTGTGTTTTACTCCAGTATATGGCACTTTTGAGAATTAAGATAATTTGGGCAGGAGATGTCGCCAGCTGGAAATAATCATGCACCGGCAGGTGAAGGATTTCTCTTGCCCGTGTAAATGATGGCACCGGATCCACGATTACCACTGCGTGAGGAAGTTTTTCATTTCGCAGCGCCTGAACAATTTTACATATTTCATCATTCGAATAATCATTAGCGGAAAGGACGACACATCCTTCTTTTTTTCGGCAGGATTCTTGTAGTGCCCCCAGCGCACAGTTTCGAAAAATGGGCATTCCTGTCGCCTGAAAAACATTTCGTAGTAAATTTAAACTGTCTGTATTTCGTGTTAACAGAAAAATATTCTCAGAATTATTCATCTAGAACGTTTCTCCTAAAATTAAATTCCGTTTTGAAAATCATGGCTTCATGCCTATTTTAATCTCGGATGTGCTGCAAAAACCCTGCTGCGGTAACGCGTTATCTCGATATATTATTAAATTTTTCTGAATCTATTTTTTTATGTCGTGTGGAACTAAAATTTGTGATACAATAAAAATGATTATACCGGATCGGAGAATTTATGGAAGCCTCCCGATTTTCTTTTTTAATATTTTTTACCAGATCCATACAGATATGCTATCATTTTTGCGTCTCTGTTCGCCGGTAGGCCATATTTTTCTTTCTCCGCCCCGGAGCCGACTTTATATACCCGATACACTATAAAATTTCCACTTTTCGGTATTTTGCTTCGCTGAAAATACCTGCTTTCAGAGCGGCAAAAACGGAAATTTAAAGTGGAAACAGTATACCGTTAAAACTTAAATTGATCGTGCGTCTGGCATAACAGGCGGGAAAACCTGTCAGCATTATGAAATTCGTCGGTTAATATTTTATTCTGTGTGACTATAAAAATAAAAGGGATAATTTTTTATGGTAATTTTGAAGGAGTCATATTTAGTAGAGGCATGAGGTATGTTTTTATTTCTTCAGGATACTGGGGATGATAACCTGACCAGACTGCGTGTATGATACCGTGTTTAGCAAGAATGATGGTGGGTAATGCGATTCCTGAAAGGGTTTTATTGGAGTTTTCTGTGTTTATGTGCATGGCGATACTCTGCTGACTTTCGCGCATCTGAGCTAAAGGATCCCACCAGACATTCGTGAAGAAAAAGGAGTATTTCTGGAATGCCTGCTCGACACTTGTTCGTAAAGGAGATTCTTGACGATACGCGAATTCCAGAGCAGCTTTTTCCATGGTTTTTTCATTTTCAGCTGTATTTTCATCCGTGTTTTGGGTATTATCTTCCGTCATCAGTAAATTTTCATTTAATTTGGGGGATGACACAAAATACGCGACTGGAAGCAGAAAAAAGGATTCGTTTTTTTGTGCTTCATTAAATGTTTTATTTAGTTCGGCCAGAAAACGGCATGACTGATCGTCCCACGGCCCCCAAAAAATCAGAAGTATGGTTTTTTCATTTAATACAGATTCCGACAGAGAGGTTTCTCCGAGAAGCGGCGCCAAATACTCGAGTCCGCTTAAAGGTGCATTTACCAGCGGATGCTCGGTCGGATTATCTGTATTCCAGAGTTTTGAAAATGGAAAAAAGATAAGAAGAACGATTCCTGATATGAGAAGAAAAACAAGAAGATTCCCCCATGAAGATTCTCGGGGAGAAGAAACGTTCGAAAAAGATTTTTCGATTCCTGAATCGGTTATCTGAAAGGATAAAAATTTCATGAGCGTATTCCCCTTTCATCATTTTTAGTATTTTGGTTATACCGTAACTTTCTATTTTTCACGATATAAGCTTATTTTAAACGTTCTTCGTTTAAATAATAGCCCCCAGGATTTCTGTTTTCCGCAGTTTTATACCCGATACACTATAAATTTTCGCTTCCTCGGCATTTTGCATTCCAGAAAATATCTGTTTTCAGAACTATATAAACCGAAATTTAAAGTAGAATCAGTAAAATGTGAAAAAATGAGTGTTTATAAATTCGGTACAAATAAAAAAGGAAAGTCATATCATGAAACTTTCCTTTTTTGCCGTGAGGCCGATGATATTTTTATGTTCACATAATACGTATACGGAAGCTGGTATTTTGTGTTTTAAATATCATTCTCACGATAAGTGTTTATTTTGCAGACGCCGTCTGCGGAGATATTCTGGTTCTCGTTTAAATTACCATTTTGTGTGGTTTTTAAAGCCGGCATTTTCAGTGAAGCAGAAATGCCAGGGGAAACAGAAGATTATATAATGCATCGGATATGAAGATATTAACCGACATACCGGGACTTATTCATTTTTTGGAGCTGGCTGGACGGGCTGTGCCTGCTGGATAATGGACGGACGTACCCGGCGCTGGAGATCCACTTCGATAACTCCGAAAGTCGCTTCGTGGCGCTGGAGCGTCATTTGCAGTGCGTGAAGCATACGTTTTGCGGTGTAATAATTCATGACGATTCGCTGTGAAATATTAATAGGTGTGGTCGGAATGCCCACCGGCTGCGGATTTAATCCGAAATCGATAATCATTTCTTCCGGCGCTCCTGATACACGGCAAAAATTAGCGTAACAGGCGATCGCTTTTTCGTCATTAATCTGTACCACACGCTGCTGTGCAGCTTCCTCTTGGGCGTTCTGAACTCTGGTTTCGTCGCTGGACATATTTTAACCTTTCTATTTTCTGAAAAATATGTTAATAAACAAGACTGTATATTTCTCCGGCACATATTTTATCTCTGATACATTATAAAATTTCGTTTCTCGGCATTTTTTCTCTGCCAGCAGTCGGACTGCTGGCAAAAATACCTGCTTTTGTGACCGCATACAACCGAAATTTAAAGTTAAAATTCAGGATATATCCTGGATACACAATAAATTCTCATTTTCCAGGCTTTTCATGTTTTGAAATGCCGATTTTTGGGGTCTACATAAAAACTTAAATTTAATTTGGAACCAGAAATATTTAATATGAACGGAAAAATATGGTATAAAAATTTTCTCTGTCGGTGGTGAATTATAGTAATTATTTCTATAAAAGTCGAGAGCAATTTTCCATTTTTCACGATTTTTTTCGTGGATTATGAAAATATTATCCTTTTTCTTCGTCAGAGAGGTGGATTTTATACCCGATACACTGTGAAATTTCCACTTTTCGGTATTTTTACTCCACTGAAAATGCCTGCTTTCCGAGGCGCATAAAACGGAATTTTGAGGAAAATTAAAATGCGTCTGGGAAATTTTTGAGCCGAGAGGGGAGGGGAGAGAGGAGTGAGGAGAGAGGAGT
>JAUNBR010000011.1:29067-67615 GCA_030527015.1 Planctomycetia bacterium | reverse complement strand
AAGTTCCATCTTGTCGCAGGCGAAAACTGAATTTTAAAATGGCATGAGTATATAATGAGCTTATATTAAGAAATGATAAAGAACGTATTAACTCTTTTTTAAAAATGAGTTTTTTCTGACAGATTTACATGAATTTTTATTTTAGATCCGAAATACTATGAAATTTCGCTTCCAAGACATTTTTGTTGCGATTAAAACGTGCTTTTGGCGAGCAAAACAGAAATCTAAAATTAGGCCAGACACGTAATAAATTTTTTCTTTTCTTGTATATATACTGCAGGTTCCACTTTAAATTTTCGTTTCGTGCGGCTCTGAACGCAGGCATTTTTAGCGAAACAAAATGCCGGGGAAGCGGAAATTTATAGCGTATCGGGTATAAAGACGTGAAATTTTTAGATTTTAGAATCAGAGGATATGTGAAGATACATAAAAAGGAAAAAATATTCTGCTGGTACCGATATACGGGTTCTCTTTTTAATTTCCGTTTTATGTGACTCTGAAAGCAGGCATTTTTAGCGAAGCAAAATGCCGGGGAAGCGAAATTTAATAGTACATCGGGTATAAATATCTTCTTGTGCAGCATGACTCCGAAAGAAGATATTTTTTATCGGCACATAAAATTTAAGAGAAGGCGTGTTATTTAGAGCTGCTTTTCTTTTTCGTTAATTTAACCACGAGAAGTTCCAAAAAAATGACCAGCAAAAATCCACCCACCACCGCGACTCCCGCCGTTAAATAATCCGTGGTGGTAATCGAATTTTGGGGAATCATCACGAAATCAGGCTTTCCATGAACATCTTTTACCATCTTTTGAAAGGGATAAAGACAGCGCAGGGATCCGAGCATACATCCACACAGCAGAGCCAGCGTGATGTTATGAAAATGTTTTAAGAGCCATTTCAAAATTTTTGAAAAGCAGACCAGGCCAAGGAAACAGCCCACGGCAAAAGTCAGCAAAATAAAAAAATCCGCCGCAGAAGCATTCAAGGAAACCACACTTTTTACTTTTTGTAAAATCATATAATAATTTCCAAGAACCAGCAAAATATAAGCTCCGCTGATGCCAGGCAGAATCATGGCGCAGATCGCGATCATTCCCGTCAAAAATACATAAGGTAACGATTCACTTCCGCTGAGTGTGTCCAGGCCCACGACCCACCATCCAAGACATGCGCCGATAAAAATCGCGCCGAATGCTGCTATATTTTTTGCATGAAGATTCCGAAAGATAAAAAGCACGGACGCGAGAATAAGACCAAAAAATGCGGCGAACGTTCCGACAAGATAATGATCCAATAAATGCACCACCAGGTGAGAGAAGCACGCGATTCCTCCTCCGATTCCACACAGTAAGGTTACCAGAAATAATAAATCGATATGCCGTGCTGCCTGGAACCATTTTCCTGTGAAAAACAGTCTGAAAAAGGATGTGTCGCAGTGACTGATCGCCGTAACCAGACGTTCATAAATGCCTAAAATCAGCGCGACAGTTCCTCCAGAAATGCCTGGTACAGAATCTGCCATGCCCATTAAAAAACCACAAATAAAATGCCAGGGATTTATAAATTTCAAGATACACCTACTTTAAAATGCCGATTTAATTTTAGATTTTTACTGTCTTAAAAACTGAGTATTTCAAGAAATCGTGAAATGTTTATTCTGTCCGCTCAAAGAAAAAGTGAAAAAATTCATGCGTCGGATACCACCATGATGCTCAACACACGATAAAATTTTCGGTATTTTTTCTCTGAAAAACCGGCCATCAGAACCGCATAAAATGGAAATTTAAAGTATACTGATTCTTCTTTAAATTTCCTCTGTGTGCGGCTCTTAATGCAGGCATTTTCGGTGAAGCAAAAAATGCCGAGGAAGCGGTTTATAGTATATCGGGTATAAAACCAGTATAAAAATAAAATTTAACACATATTTTTTTAAGTTCCGCTATGAATCTCATTCACTTTTTCTGAACTTTTTTTAGAAATTCCGGCCGCAACATTTTTTATACTTTTTCCCACTTCCGCAGGGACACGGATCATTCGGGCCAATTTTTGGCTGCGTATTTCGTATCGGTTCTCGGCGACGATCTGCCTGTGTACCGTCTATCGCTTCTTGCTGCTGCTGCGCGATATTATCATCACCACCGCTTACTGCCTGTGACACACTGCGCGTGGCAGATTCCGATTCCTCGTGAATTGCCTGCTGGTTCGACCATGTGGATCCGACAAAACGCTCGTCCAGCTGTTCCATACGGAAAACCAGTTCAGTGACCCGTTCTCCGATGGATTTCCACATATTATCGAATGTTTTCATACCTTCTCGTTTATATTCCACTTTTGGATCCACCTGAGCATAACCCCGCAGGCCGACACTACTTTTCAGATGATCCATCGTCAGCAGGTGTTCTTTCCACGCATTATCCAGAATCGTGAGCACCAGTGCACGTTCCATTTTTCGCATCTCTGGGCGAAAACGATCGTCGATCGCTTCATAAACCCGCCTCTGAAAAAGTTCCGGCGTCAGACCCTGCAAAGAATCCTTCTGAAGAAGAATACCCCAGCGCGTTTTCGCATCTTCGATTAACTGTTCCAGCGCTTTTTCTTCTGGTTTAAAATCCTTTTGGCCGTCCACCTGATGTTTTTTAATAAAATCGTCCGTCCACTGCTGCACATCCTTCGTGATCCGAATTCCCTCCTGTGTCGATTTTCGGCTGTGCTCAACCAAAATTTGATGAAAAGAGTTCCGAGACAAATTTTTCAGGTCTTCAGGCTTTACTTCAGCATTAAACCGAGAAGCCGCCCAAATACTGATCGCATCCCGATCATAAATCCGTGCGCCGTTCTGATCCCGTGAGGAAAAATGATATTCCCCTGCCAAGACGGGAAACTCGATTTCTTTTTCAAGATACGCGTCTCGAACTTTTTGCCCCAGTTCATGTTTTAAAAGATCCCGCATTTTGTTGCGCATGTCTTCCACCGGAAAATCGAGACTAAATTTCCCTTTAATCCATGCACTGGCAGCTTTTAAACCATGCTCTGGTTCTAAATAATGCTCGCCTTTCGATAAATCGATTTTCTGAATAAATTCCCGAACATGTTCGACCAGATAAGAGTCCAGCGTTTCACGGCCAACTTTCCTCATGTCACGTTCTCGGATACCGATATTCCATCGGGTATTAATACCTTTCGCCATGGCCTCCCAGTTCCACTCATCTTCATCACCGTCTTCAGGGAGATTTTCCTCCAGCAGCTCCATGATAGTCGATTCGCACATTCTGGCGGCCTCATCCAGCGCCTGGCGAGATGCCTCCCGATAATTCATATTTCGGTAATGGCGAGAGTTTAACTCCGTGGCAAGAATCCCACCTGCCCAGGCGCAAAATGCTTCCACACCATAATTCGAATTCAGATACGTGGCCAGATAAATGTCAATTTGCTGGTCCACCATATCCATAATCAGGTTTTTACAATTAACGCCCTCTAAAATCGCCTGACGATAACCGTATGTCCGTTTTCGCTGTTCATCCATTACCTCATCATATTCCAGCAGATTTTTTCGGATTTCGAAGTTTCTTTCCTCGACTTTTTTCTGCGCACCCTCAATTCGCCGTGTTACCATGGCACTTTCGATCGCCTGTCCATCCCCCATTCCGATATATCCCAAAACGCTTTTCACCCAGTCACCAGCGAAAATACGCATTAAATCATCTTCCAGAGACAGAAAAAATCGGCTGCTTCCAGGATCCCCCTGACGGCCGCAGCGTCCGCGCAGCTGAAGGTCTATTCGCCGTGCTTCATGGCGTTCTGTACCGCAGACGTAAAGTCCGCCCAGGCTGCGCACAATTTCTCCTTCCGCTTTCATCTGTTCACGTTTTTCGATTTCCTCGATCAGATCATCCCATTCTTTCTGGGGCACATCCAGCCGTGTGGGATATTTCGCCTGAAGAATACTCCAGGCCATGGCCTCCGGATTCCCGCCCAGAATAATGTCTGTACCACGCCCCGCCATATTCGTCGCGATGGTTACCATTCCTTTTCTGCCAGCCTGTGCGATAATTTCTGCTTCCGATTTATGATTTTTCGCATTCAGTACATTATGCTTCACTCCCCGGCGGTCAAGTAATTCTGATATTTTTTCACTGCGCTCAATCGACGTGGTTCCCACCAGAATCGGGCGCCCGGACTTCTGCAGAGAATGAATTCGGCTGCGATTAATCCGTTCCACATCCTTCGTACCCTTAAAAATAAACTCGATATAATCGTCATGTTCCGAAACCAGCTGCCCCAGCCATTCCCGATCATCTTTATCAGTCAGCTCTAAAATATCCCAACGATTCACACGTTCTATTTCGTTTACCAGAGCTTCATCTTTTTCGTGTTCCGACTTAAAAATAAGATCCGGGTGATTAATCCGCTTCATCTCTCGGTTCGGGGGAATCGCGATCACATCCAGCTTATAAATTTTCCAGAATTCATTCGCCTCCGTCATGGCAGTACCCGTCATTCCGCAGATTTTTGGGTACAGTTTAAAGAAATTCTGAAGTGTAACCGTGGCGAGAGTCTGATTTTCCTGCTTAATTTCCACATTTTCTTTTGCTTCCACCGCCTGATGCAGACCATCCGACCAGTTTCTTCCTGGCATTAATCGCCCGGTAAACTCATCCACGATAATAATTTCACCGTCATTAATCACATAATTCACGTCACGTTTATAAAGATGATGCGCTTTCAGTGCATTATCGATTAAATGCGGCCATTCCATATTTCCGGCGGTATAAAAACATTCCACACCGGCCAGTTTTTCTGCGTGGCGAATACCCTCATCCGTTAAATTCGTCGTGTGCTCTTTTTCATTAACTTCAAAATCTTCATCTTTCTTTAACTGCCGTGCGATCATATCCGCCTTCTTATATTTCGTTATATCTCCGTGCGCTGGGCCGGAAATAATTAAAGGGGTTCGTGCTTCGTCAATTAAAATGTTATCCACTTCATCTATAATCGCATAATTCAGAGTTCCCTGCGACTGCTGCAATTCTTTTGGATAACGCCAATCACCCTTCATGGCCGGACGCATATTATCACGCAGATAATCGAAACCCAGCTCATTATTCGTGGCATATGTAATATCACACATGTACGCCGCCTGGCGCTCATCCACGGAAATATGTGACTGAATGGACGCCACCGTAAGCCCCAGTGACATATACAGAGGTCCCATCCATTCCATATCACGCCGCGCAAGATAATCGTTTACCGTTACCACGTGCACTCCCTTACCAGAAAGCGCATTTAAATATGCCGGTAAAGTCGCCACCAGTGTTTTTCCTTCACCCGTAATCATTTCAGCGATCGATCCACTGTGTAAAACCGCACCGCCGATAAGCTGAACGTCATAATGCCGCATCCCCAGCACTCGTTTACTTCCTTCTCGACAGACAGCGAATGCCTCTACTAAAAGATCATCCAGCGTTTCGCCTGCCGCAAGACGTTTACGAAACTTAAATGTCTGTTCCCGAAGTTCCTCATCCGACATTTTTACATATTTTGGTTCCAGGTCATTAATCGCCTGGATTTTTGACTGCAGCTTTTTTAAATAACGGGCATTCGAGGAGCCAAAAATAGACGTGATTCCGCGCTCAATCGACTGGCTCATTCCAGAAAATGCATCTGATACCACATCCCATACTCTTCCTAATGTATCCATCCTGAATATTTTCCTTTTATTCTTATCCTTAAAAAATAATTAATCACTATTTTTTATTTTTTAATAAAACATGTTAGATTATGAATTTTGTATCCGATTAATTATACATTTTCCTAAATACTTCTCAAAATTTAAGGAAAAAGAACTTTCTCGGGCGTACAAAATTTAAATTTTTAAAAATACAGCTAAATTCATGGAAAGTGAAACCGATTTTGTTACACACAGGTTTCACTCAAAATTTTATATCTGATACACTATAAATTTCCACTTTTCCAGCATTTTATTTCGCTAAAAATGCCCGGTTTTAAGAGCCGCACAAAACGGAAATTTAAAATGGAACTAGTATAAAACCAAAATTAATATGAGGAAAGCCTGCAGCGGAAACTTTACAGATAATAAAAGCTGGTATTTTCAAAAAATATTATCTTATTATTAATATATAATATGTCTAATATATCGTTTCGGGGAGTTCCGTCAAGGGAGAATCCGGACAGATGATGAAAATGCGATGATTTTTCGGAATATTTTTCATCATTCTGAAAATTCTGAATTCTTTTTTAACTTTATTTTAGTTTTTGTCGCGTAAAAGGTATCATATACCCGAGGCACTATAAATTTCCGCTTCCTCGGCATTTTGCTTCACTGAAAATGCCTGGTTTCAGAGCCGCACAAAACGAAATTTTAAATTGGAACCAGTATACATCGTCGGGACAGTGAATTTATGGTGTTCATGAAAAAAATAAGATTTTTATCATTTCTTACTTCCCTCCCTCCCACAAAAGACTTCTCATGGTAAAATATCATAAAATTATCAGCTTTACTTTAAATTTCAGTTTTGTGCGGTTCTGAAAGCCAGGCATTTTTAGCGAAATAAAAATGCTGTGAAATGGAAATTTACAGTACATCGAGTATAAAATTCACAGATTTTTAAGGTTTTACTCTATTTTCCCTTTTATGGCTGCGTAAAACGTGATTTTAAAGTGAATCTGTGCATATCTTTCCATTATATGAGGAATTTCAGGAATCATTTAGGGAGTTATATTCATGTCATATTCATTTTACGCCAGCAGAAACGTGGATATTTCCTCAGTAAAAAATACCCTGAAAGCGATAACTTTTAAGGTATCTGTTACAAAATATGTTCTTTCGCTGGTATTTCTTATCTTTTTTTTCGGATGCGAAAAAAATCCAGTACATAAAACAGCGGAAATTCCGACTTCTTCTGAATCTTACGTGGAAAAAAACGGCGGAATTACTCCTGAAGATATTATTAAATCCCTGAGGAAGGAACCGGCGTCTTCTGATATTTCTTTAGACCCTCAGGTCGCAGAAGCGATCGACTTTATTTTTTCCGAATTATTTTCAGGGGAAGCGAGTCCTCCTTCTCTGGAAAAAGATATACCTTTTTCTGAAATGACCATATATCAAAAAGCCACTTATAATGGTACTTCTGCTCTTCCTGAACCTAAAGAAGATGAAGATTATGAAAATAATAAAGAGAATTACGTAAAAATACCGGCAAAACTTGTGGAATTTTACGGTGAAGATTTACCATAATTCAGATTTTTTGTATTAATTTCGCTTTTATACTGTTTCCGCTTTAAATTTCCGTTTCGGGCGGTTCTTAAAGTGGAACCCGGAATCACTCAGTTTTTCTTTTTCTTTTACCTTATTTCATTTTGTCCTAATTAAATATGTATCTGTTATCAGTCGAAACTTCTTGTGATGAAACCGCGGCGGCCATTATTCGTGATGATGGGCACGTTCTTTCAGATGTCGTCGCCAGCCAGATCGCGTTACATACAGAATATGGCGGAGTGGTACCGGAAATTGCTTCCCGTGCTCACCTGGAACGTATTTTACCGGTAATTGACCAGGCTCTTCATCAGGCCAAGATCTCTCTTTCGGACCTTAACGCCGTGGCCGTTACGTACACCCCAGGTTTAGCTGGTTCACTGCTTATCGGTCTGATGGCAGCAAAAACACTCGCCGCGCTTTTACATATTCCTCTGATCGCGCTGGACCATCTGCGTTCTCATATTTACGCATGTAAAATCGCCAACAAAACAGAAGTTTTTCCCTGTGTCGGGCTTATCGTAAGTGGCGGACACACAAATTTATATCGCTGCCAGACTCCCCTGGATTTTACGCTTTTAGGTACGACAATTGATGATGCGGCAGGAGAAGCATTCGATAAAGTCGCCGCCATGCTCGGCCTCCCATACCCTGGCGGACCCAGCATTCAAAAAGCGGCGGAAAATGGAGATAAAAATCGGTATGCTTTCCCACGCGCGTTTATTCACGATAAAAATCGGCTGGATTTCAGCTTTTCTGGTCTGAAAACGGCAGTTCGTTATCAGCTTATGGGCACCGGTCACCAAGATTTTTCAAAACATGAGTGGGACGCTCAGACAATTTCGGATATTTCCGCCTCCTTCCAGGAAGCAGTGATCGATATTTTAGCCACGAAAGTACGCCACGCGCTGCGCGCCACGAGCATGAATACCTTATGTCTTGGCGGGGGTGTCGCGGCAAATTCCGCTCTGCGCCAGCGTCTGGAAGCAGACGCTAAACGGTACCATTATCGTTTTTATACCGCTCCTTTAAGTTTATGTACTGATAATGCGGTCATGGGGGCGATCGCCTGGGAGCTTTACCGTGCCGGACATTTCGCGTCTCTGGAGCTGGACATCCTTCCAGGACGAGTACGAAATTAAATTATTTTATTTTTGGCTCTGAAAACAGGCATTTTCAGCGAAGTAAAATACCGGTGAAGTGAAAATTTATAGTTTATCGGGTATAAAAAGTTCGATTTTTTAAATATTTATAACTTTCAGGCTTTTTACAAAATAAAAATAGGTGAAATTTTGTTTTGATAAATCACAAAAAAATCGTTTATTCATTTTAAAAAGTTGTGATTTTATTAATTTATCTGAAAATTTCGATTAAAATGGTTATATTAGACAAAAAATTACAAAAAAATTTTAAAAAAATATGGTTTTCTGCTGGAAATGAAGACGTGTTTAGACTAAAATATAAAAGACGGGTCACAGAAGGTGTACAGTTTGACAGAGATGTCATTAAATATATTTGAGTTTCATACGTACAAGTTTCCCATATAATATTTTTCGGGAGAGGTTCATTCATGACAAAACGTTTTATTACCAGTATTTTTCTTTTCCTGCTGTGCGGCATGTGGAGTGTTACCCAGGCACAGACATTCGCGCCGGCGACATTAACGGTTTCTGATTCCGACAGTAACGCAAATTACTTTATTTTGTCGGTCAGTCCAGCCGGAGATAATCTGGCACTTCCAGGTTCAGTGGATATCGTCGTACTGCTGGATACGTCTGCCGGTATGATAGGCGCATATCGGCAGGAGCAGGAAGAAGCACTTCAGGAAGTGTTACATTCCATGAAACCCAGTGATCGCATTCAGATTTTGGTTTCAGACGTAAATACATTTAATTATATGGAAAATGGTTTCGTCAGCGGTACCAGTCCAGAAGTGGCGGTCGCGCTGGAGAAATACAGTGTTCGAGTACCGCTGGGTTCTATCGACATGCAAAAAGCGCTGACGACGGCCGCGGCCTGTTTTGCGGCTCCAGAAGATTTTCGTGGCCGTGTAATCGTTTACATCGGGCAGGGGTCTTCTCGTGCGAAAGCCATGCGTATGGAAGAATTCACAAAACAGACAGATACGCTTGCCGAACAGCGGATTTCCTCGGTCTGTGTGCCGGTCGGGCCAAATATTAATATGCAGCTTTTAGGCATTTTGGCCGCCAAAACAGGAGGGGCTCTGATCCGTCCTGATGTAACACGCAGTTTGTTAGATACGAATGACGTAACATATGTCGCCGGGGATTTAACTGAAATTGGCCGGGCGATTCATGAAGGCGTTTTTTGGGTTCATCCGAATTCTCAGACGCATCCGCCAGAGATGAAACTTTTTCCGGCACAGTTTCCGCCTTTACGTTCTGACCGTGAGACGATCGTTATCGGAACACTCGAAAAAAGTTATGATTTAACAAAACCTGTGGATATTTCGCTTACCATGACAGATGGTAAAAAGATGTCATATCATATTCAGCCGGTGATAAATAATGTGCAGGCTTATACCGCGAAACAGTTAGTAGAAATTGTACAAGAGAAAAATACGTGGCTTCCCCTGGTGGAACAGTCAGATATAAATAATGCCATGGGAATCGTGCAGGGACATCTGGATTCTTTACTTGAACTGGCCGAGGAAGCCATTACGTCGGAAGTGTACCAGCCGGAGGAGGCACGAAAGATTCTTGAGAATGCCAAAACGGTGAATCCTTCTCATCCTAAAATTACAGAACTGGAAGAGCTTTTGGAAAAAACTGAGCAGGAAGCACAGAATTATATATCTGCGGCTCCGAATGATGGATTATACTCCGCCAGCCGGGCAAATTTTAATGAGGCGGCCGATCAGAGTGCGCGAGTTGATGTACAGAGAACCATTAAATTAGCAAGAGATGAGTTTCCGAACGCTCCGGAAAGAGCCGTGGACGATCTGAAATTAAAGATGGAGGAAATTAATGCCAGAGACATTTCTCCGGAGATGAAAGATACGCTGAAAAAGCAGCTCCAGGCGGCGATTCGTGAAGGTCAGAATCGAAATGATGAGCTTAAAGTTCGCCAAGATGAGGAATATGCCAGGCTGGGTGAAATGAGAGATCGTCTGATCGCGGTGGAAAATACACGGTCTCAAAACCAAAAGATAAAGAGCTGGATGCGCCGTTTTGACTCGATGATGGAAGCTGGAAATTATCGTGCGGCCGAGGAAGATGTAGCAGCGAAACTGGCTGCCTTACAGCCGGATAATCAGACAGCGGTCGCTGCGGTCATCTCTGCGCGAGTGATGGGGTATCACCAGCAAAGTATGCAGACAAAAGTCCGTCGACAAAAAGCATTTATTGATGCGATGATGGTTACAGAAGAATCAAATATTCCGTTCCCGGATAATATCGCGATTCAGTATCCCGATTCAGAAACATGGAAACGTTTAACCGAACGTCGATTGGAGAAATACCGTTCTATCGATTTAGCCACTCGTGGTCCAGCGGAGAAAGAAATTATGGAAGCACTGGATAATCCGACTTCCATTAACGCCACCGAAAAACCTCTTTCTGCTATTATTGAACAGCTGGCGGAAGATCATAAAATCGACATTCATATCGATCAAACTGCGGTGGAAAATCTTTATGAAAATGGAGCGGAAGAACTATTTACTTTAAATGTAAATGGCATTTCCTTACGCTCTGCTCTTAAGCATTTATTGAAAAATACAGATCCTGACACGGATGACGCCATGAAGCTGACTTTTGTTGTCCAGGATGAAGTGCTTATGATTACTTCCAAGGAAAATGCCACCGGTGAACGTATCACACGTGTTTATCCTGTGGCTGACCTGGTGCTTCCGATCGAAACTCTGGCGCCGATGGGTGGTGGTGTTATCGGTGGCGGTTCTGGTTCTTCTGGTTCTGGATCCGGATCTAGCATCGGCAGCACTAACATGGGTGGAGGAAATAATATGTTTGGTGGAGGTGGTAATAATGGTCTGTTCTGTATCGAAGATGATCTTATTATTACTTCTAAAAAAACCTCAAAAAATATGGATGCTGTAAAATCTTTCACGAATCATAATGTTCCGGAGGTTAAATCGCAGAAACCTGTGCTTTTTAATTCAGCAGAAAAAGCACGGCGAATCATGGTTCCTAAAGACGTGGACGTAAAACAGTGGTGGAATGATTATTTTAAAGCGTTACGAGAAAAGTCAGATCAGGAAATCGTCGCATCCATGGCGTCTGTCCAGAAAACGCTTCACTGGATGATGCACCGAGAAAGATATGAGGACTCTATTATAATTATAGAGTCTGCCATTCTGAACGACATGAGCCAGAGCTGGATGTATGAAGTTCTTCCTTTGGCCATGCTCGGTGCGAATCGTTCTGAAGAAGAGGTGGAGCGCGCAATTCTTTCCGCACAGGAGTTCTGTGAATCTCCAGACCAGATGATGTTTATCGCGGCGTATTTAAGCCGTTTAGGTTTTACTCAGCGTGCGCTGGATATTTATCGTCAGTTGGGGGAAATCTTTCCTGATTCACCAGAACCATTTTTACAGGGACTAAATCTCGCAAAACGTGCGGATGTAAATAATGAAGAAGGTATACGCTGGGCATCATTAGGTCTGTTACGTCTGGAGCTTTCCTCCACGATGCAGGCAGAGTATAAAACCGCCAGGCGTTTAGCGCAGGCTTTATTAGAAAAATATAAGGCGGAGGGGCGAATATCGGAAGCGGAGCAGTTCGAAAAAGAGCTTGCGCTGGTCACCCAGAGGGACTGTGAAATAACGGTATCCTGGACAGGAGAGGCAGATATAGACCTCATTATCGAAGAGCCGAATGGCAGCGTCTGTTCATTACGAAATCCGCGTACCGTGGGTGGCGGCTTCCTGAAAGAAGATAGTTTTTCCAAAAAAGAGGGCCGTGTCGTGCGCATGGCCAAAGAAAAATATATTTGCAGCCAAGGATTTAATGGGGAGTATAAAATCCTCGCCAAAAAAATCTGGGGAACAGTAACTGATAATAAAGTCATGGTGGAAATCGCCCTGAACCTCGGCACGGAGAACGAAAAACGGATGCGTTATTCGATAACTCTTGAAAATGACGTGGCGGCAGCGCAATTTTGTTTGGAAAATGGACGAAGAAAAGAATCGTTAAAGGAACAGCAGCTGGCCGCGACGGTTCAAAATCTCAGACACGTTCAAAATACAAAACTGGCGCAGCAGCTTTTTCAGAATATAGATCCTCGGGCCATGGCGAATTTATCGTCCAGCGGAAGCAGTAGTTCCGGTTCCGCTTATCCATATTATTATTACGGAAACGAAGGAGTCGGGTATAGGCCGGAAATTACTTGGCTTCCGACAGGTGCGCAGATGTCAGCTACAGGTGTTATTTCGGCAGACCGCCGGTACGTGCGAATTACTGCCGCGCCGATTTTCTCTTCTGTACCGAAAGTTACTGTTTTTAATTTCGCTACAGGTGAATATTCGAGTTATGACCCGAATGAAGAGCCGGATAATGAGGGAAATGACGCCGCTGTGGTGGAATAATTTTCTTCGATATTTTTTCTGGCGTGTGATAAAATATTTATTGCCAGAGAAATAAATAAAGTAGGATTTTATACCCGATTCTTATTTTGTGATTCAGGCATTTTGTACTGCTATAAAATGCCTGATTTTATATCCGATGCACTATAAATTTCCGTTTCACCGGCATTTTTCTTCGCTGAAGATGCCTGGCTTTAAGAGCCGCACAAAATGGAAATTTAAAAGAGAGCAGTATATTTAAGTTTTATGTCGTTCTAAACGTAAGCATTTTGGCTCGGTCTGCTGCGGACGGAGGACTAAAATCATGGGAAGTGAAATTTCAGAGTGAATCGGGTATAAAGTAAATCTGTATATTTTGCGGAATGTTTTGGAACTTCCGCTTTTTTTATTCCATTATTCCATCAGAGGACAGGTTACATGCGTTTTGGGATTCTCAGTGATACGCACGGCCAAACTGAGCTGGTCAAGAAAGCCGTTACCATTTTTGAACGTGCTGAAATTCAAGAATTTATTCACTGTGGAGATGTCGGAACCAAAGAAATCGTATCACTTTTGGCGAAATTTCCTGGACATTATGTTTTAGGGAATACGGACACTTCGAGTTTAAAATCATGGGTGACAGAATTTAGGCAGACGTATTATGGAAATGTGGGAATAATTTCCAGGGAGGGTCGGCGAATCGCGTTTTTGCATGGGGACGACTGGCGAACTTTCGATGATCTTTTGTACCGTCAGCATTTTGATCTGATATGTTATGGGCATGAACACCAGTTTTCCTGGCGAATCGAGAATGAGACAAGGATTTTGAATCCCGGAGGATTTACGCGCACGACTCCCAGTGTGGTCACGCTGGATTTACCTCAGCTTTCGATTCAAAAATATGTTTTATAACTTTTTTATTCGGTACCTGTAAAATGATGTTTTTTTCTGTTCGCCGAAAGACAGTTTTTTTGCTTCCTGCCAAGCGTCGGCCGGGAAAAAATGTTTGCGTTTAGACCGCATAAAAAACGAAAATTTAAAGGAGAGCCAGTATAAATATAAAATTATAGTGCCGCCTTTTGTTTTCTTTTTTTTATGGTAAAATTATTTATATCCGAAGCACGATAAATTTCCGCTTTCGTGTCTGCCGACAGACTGGTATTTTTGTTTTGCTGAAAATGCAGGCTTTAAGAGTCATGCAAAATGGAAATTTAAAGTGGAACCAGTATAAGATATTTTTCCAGAGGAATCCCTGATTCCAGTTATTATTATTTTTAGAACATCATGCATAAAGAATATGACGTTATCGTAATAGGTTCCGGTCTGGGCGGTATGACCGCTGCGAACATTTTGGCGCGGGCAGGAAATAAAGTTTTGCTGTGCGAGTTTCATCATCAGCTGGGGGGACTGGCCACATGGTTTAAGCGTCCGGGAAATGTGATTTTTGACATTTCTCTGCACGGATTTCCTGTCGGCATGATAAAAAGCTGCCGGCGTTACTGGAATAAAGAAATCGCGGACAGAATCGTGCAGCTGCCGTCAATTCGTTTTGATAATCCCATGTTTTCGCTGGAAACGACATTTAATCGAGAAGACTTTACACGTCTTTTGGTGGAGCGTTTTGGAATCGCGCATCCGACGGTGGAGTCTTTTTTTAATAAAGCGCGAAGCATGACTTTTGTGGATGATCAGCATCTGACGACACGAGAACTTTTTGACGAATTTTTCCCTGGTCGGGAAGATGTGGTGCGGCTTTTGATGGAGCCGATCACATACGCGAACGGTTCCACGCTGGAGGATCCCGCGTTAACATACGGAATCGTATTTTCGAATTTTATGTCGAAGGGCGTTTTTACGTTTACCGGTGGTACGGATCAGTTAATCGCTCTGATGAAGGCTGAGATGGAGAAAAATGGTGTGCAGATTCTCACTCGGACAAAAATAGAAAAAATTGAAGTTTCCAAAACACCGAGCCGCCACCGACAGGTCGCGGGAGTCTGGATAAATGGAGAGCTGGTGCGAGCAAAATGCGTTTTGTCGAATTCCAATTTAAAAAGCACTATTTTCCAGATGACGGGCACGGAAAATTTCTCTTCTGAATTTATCGAAAAAGCGGAAAAAGTCCGGCTAAATAATTCCAGCACGCAGGTTTACATGTCCTTAAAACCAGGTGAAACGCTGGATGAATCGAAATGTGGAGATCTGCTGTTTACCTCCACGGCTCCGACTTTCCAGACGTCCTTACTTTTAAGCCGAAATATTACCAGCCGAACGTATTCTTTTTATTACCCACGCACGCGGCCAGAGCTGGACCGATACGCGGTGGTCGCCAGCACGAATGCAAATTATGATGACTGGAGTACGTTAAGCCCTGAAGATTATAAAGCCTCAAAACAGGATTTAATCGAGGATACTTTAACGGCGATCGAAAAATATGTTCCCGGCATTCGTCAGAAACTGGACTGGGTGGAGGCGGCCACTCCACGAACTTTTGAGCGTTATACGCTTCATCAGAATGGAGCCAGTTTTGGCACAAAATTTGAAGGTCTGGAAATTAGTCGTTCCCTGCCACAGGAAATTCATGGTCTGTTCCACACAGGAAGTGTCGGTATTATTATGAGTGGCTGGCTGGGTGCTGTGAATTATGGAGTGATCGTCGCGAATGAAGCGGACTCATGGATTTCAGAGGGCAAAAGATTATAAAATTTAATTACGTTTCACTTTATTTTTGTTTTATCTTTTTTCCGAAATTTTGGGAAGACATAAAACATACACTTTTAGTATACAGGAGGATATTCCGTGAATTCAAAAACAGGGATTATGTATGATCGGCGCGTCGGGAATCAGGTTTTTCACGCAGATAGCGCGAAAGAAATTTTTCCAGACTGGCAAAACGAAAAGGAGAGCTGGCTTTTTCTGGCTCCGCATGATGATGATATCGTCTGTGGTGCCGGGCTCACCTTTTTGGCCGCGCTGGCAGAGGGAATTTCGACACACGCTGTAATTACCACGAATGGGTTAATGGGGTACTGTCGTCCGGAGCAGCGAAATACGATCGCCGACATTCGTCGCCGTGAAACCACCGCTTCTTTTACCGCCATGGGGTTACCTTCGGAGAATCTGCATCGGCTGGAATTCGACGACTGTAGTCTTTATCGAAAATCAGGCCGTCAGTTTATGGAAGGTGGGGATCCCACGATTATCGGTTCCGCCATGGGGCTTCAAAATTCATTCACCTGGGTTCTTCGGAAAATTCGTCCCACACGTGTTTTTCTTCCCACATCCACGGATATTCATCCGGATCATAAATTGACCACCAGTGAAATGATTATCAGTATTTTTCACGCTCAGGGCGGAATTTGGCCGGAATTAGGCCCTGCGCTGGAACAGATTCCTCGTCTTTATGAGTACGCCACGTACAGTGATTTTATTACGCCTCCGACATTACGCGTGCGCACGAGTGAAGAATTGCTGGAGAAAAAACTTGCCGGCATCATGGAGTATAAAAGCCAAGAGCAGATCGAGCTTTTAATAGAAGTTCAGCGAAAAGCGGGTGCGCAGGAATATATCCGTGAAGTGGAATTTGACATCATGCAGCCTGGGAAATATGATTATTTATTTGACATGTAATTTCATCTTTCTCATGTAAATTTCACGTTTATCCTGGTTTTACTTTAAATTTTCATTTAGTGCGGTTTTTAAGGCAGGCATTTTCAGAGAAAGCAAAAATGCCACAGAAGCGGAAATTTATAGTGAATCGGATATAAAAATGCTGTGGAAGTGAAATTTTATTGTGTGTCGGATGTGACCAGGATATTTTTTGTGTCTGATGCGCGGACGTCCTGCTGCCACGGCGTTTTTTGAAAGCATGAAATATCTGCGCTCTGGCCGTGTATACTGGTTCCACTTTAAATTTTAGTTTTTTGCGGCTCTGAAATCAGGTATTTTCATCGGAGCAGAATGCCGTGGAAGCAGAATTTTATAGTGTGTCGGGTGTAAAAAATAAAACTGTAAGGAGAATCAGTAAAATGAAAAAAAGTGAAAAAATTTGTTATCTTGGTGACGATAATATTCACATGGCCGCTGCCTATTTAGCAGGAATCATGACGCATTACCATCTTCCGTATGATCGCGTGGACAGTGGAAATTCACCACCACCAGATTTTTTGGAAACGGAGTATGCGGCATACGTCATTAGTGATTATCCTGCGAAAAATTTTAGTGACGCACAGTGGGCGCATCTTGTAAACGCCGTAAAAAATGGTTCAGGTCTTTTAATGTTCGGCGGCTGGGAAAGTTTTCACGGGCGCTTGGGTGAATATCATCACTCTCCTCTGGCGGAAATTCTTCCTGTACTCATGGAGGAAACGGATGACCGGAGAAATTATGCTCAGACTGTTTTTATTATTCCGGCAAAAGATCAGGAAAATCATCCGATTTTGGCGGGCTTACCCTGGGACACTCCTCCGGGAATCGGCGGTTATAACGCTTTTCTTCCGAAACCTGACGCCACCGTTTTACTGGAAGGTGTGCGTTTTAAAATTTTATTCCAGAAAGGTAATTCTGACGCCGGCGTTCAGGTCGGCATGGATCTGGAAGAAGTCTCGCCCGTTTTAGTCACGGGAACTTACGGGGAAGGAAATGTCGCGGCATTCGCTTCGGATGTCGCGCCACACTGGGTGGGAGGTTTCGTCGACTGGGGAAAAACCCGTGTTATGCAAGAAATTCCAGACGCAGGGTTTATAGAAGTCGGTGCGGATTACGCGCAATTTTTCTGTAATCTCCTTCACTGGGCGAAACGAAAATAATTTTTGTCTGACGCACTATAAAATTTTACTTTTTCGGCATATCCTTATGTCCGATACACTATAAAATTCTGCTTCTGCAGCATTTTTGTTTTTCTGAAAATGCTGGGCTTTTAGAGTCGCTGAAAACGGAAATTTAAAGGAGAAATCTGTATCCCGCTGAAAAAGCGTACTTTCGGAACTCGTAAAAATAAGTGTTTTTGTGCCGTGAGACCGCAGAAGAGAAATTTTATAGTGTGCGTCGGAGAGAAATTTTATGTCCGATACACTATAAAATTCCGCTTCTGCAGCATTTTTGTTTTCTCTGAAAATGCTGGCTTTTAGAGAAGCAAAAAACGGAAATTTAAAGGAGAAATCTGTATCCCGCTGAAAAAGCGTACTTTCGGAACTCGTAAAAATAAGTGTTTTTGTGCCGTGAGACCGCAGAAGAGAAATTTTATAGTGTGCATCAGAGAGAAATTTTATGCCTGATACACTATAAAATTCCGCTTCTGCAGCATTTTTGTTTTTCTGAAAATACCTGCTTTCAGAGAAGCAAAAAACGGAAATTTAAAGTGCAGTATAATACGGTGGGGCAAAATCTGACAGGAGACTATTCGCCGTAAAAGACGTGTGGCAAATTTTCTTATACTGATTTTTCTTAAATTTCCATTTCGTGTGACTCTGAAAGCAGCGTTTTTAGAGCCACGTAAAAATGCGAGGAAAATAGAATTTTAGAGTGCATCGAGTAAAAATGGACCGTGAATCGCGGCTCATGGTAATCGAAAGAGCTTCGTGGCGCGATTTAATCTCTCGTTAATTATTCCCCGGAAGCGTTTCCGTGATTTATTTAGCGCTCTGTTCCGACAGGGAATTTCGTTCCCAGAAAATTCCGTCAACATATCCCTGTATTTCCGAATTACTGTCTACCATGGAAAGTCGCTGTTCCGTCCACAGACAATATAATGGTTCCATTTCGATTCCGATGTAATGTCGGCCAAGTTTTTTCGCAACAACACTTGTTGTTCCAGAACCCAAAAATGGATCCAGCACGATTTCGTTTTGAGCGGAACTTGCCAGCATGATTTTTGCAATTAATTTTTCCGATTTTTGTGTTGGATGTGCCGTGTTTTCGTTCATGGACCAAAACGGAATGGTAATGTCATCCCAAAAATTTGAGGGACACGTATCACGATAATTTCCATGTTCTGATGGTGTCCAGTCTTTCGGTTTACCGTTTACGCGGTAAGGGGCAAGAACTTTTTTTCTTACCTTTACTGCATCCAGATTAAAAGTATACTCACTGCTATTCGTGGCGAACCAAATATCCTCCATTCCGTTTTTCCAGTTTTTTTTTGCGCCGCGCCCCTTCTCTCTTTGCCATGTAATTCGGTTTTTAATATAAAAAAATTCCTGCAAAACTCTGCCTATAATTAAACTGGATTCCCAGTCACAGCATACATAAATAGAACCACTTTCCTTAAGTAATGGTTTCACGACACTTAACCACCGACGAGTATATTCTTCGTATTCTGTTTCTTTTCTTTTTGAAAAGATTTTTCCGTTAAAGGATTTAGTAAGATTATACGGAGGATCTGCGATTATCAGATCGATACTTTTGGGTAACAGTAAGGGGCATATTTTAAGCATGTCCCCGACCACCGTTTTATCGATAACCGTGTCCATACTGTCTTGTCTGTCTGTAATGCAGATGCAGCGATCGAAATATATTTTTCCTTCGCTTAAAGAGGTGTCTATCGTTTTGTTTCTGCCTGCTTTTTGATTTTTCATGTTCTCTCTTTTATCATTCTTCAGAAATTATTGCAGTTTCGGTCTGCCATTTTGGAATATTTCTTCTGTCCGTCATTTCTCCTTTTTTATACCCGATACATTATAAAATTTAGCTTCACCGGCTTTTTTGCTTCGCTGAAAAGGCCTGCTTTTAGAGCCGCACAAAACAAAATTTTAAAGTGGAACCAGTATATACCAGGTTCCACTTTAAATTTCCATTCAGAGCGACTCTTGACGCCAGCATTTTATACCCGATGCACACGATAAAATTTTACTTCTGTGACATTTTTGCTTCGCTGAAAATACCTGTGTTCAGATCCACAAAAAACGGAAATTTAAAGTGGAAACAGTTTAACGAATCAAAATGCCGGGGAAGCGGAAATTTATCGTGTGCATCGGGCATGAAAATTTAAAATGTTTTCGTACTTTCCATTTTCAGATGCTATTCTTTATCCAGAGTCTGGATTTTCATTTCGTCAGAATTTGCTCGCAGTTCCGGTGCGTACATGGCCTCACCACGGGTGGGCAGGGCGGAAACACTGCCCGGCTGTTCTGCGCGAATCTGATAAGAAACCGAATGTTTCCCTTTCGCCAATTTTTGAACGAAGAATACCACGCGATTATCACGATATTCCACGTAGGCACCCAGCGCGTTTCCGTTATAACCGGAGCGGATGTCCACCGGCTCAAAACCCGCAGGTTTTGGATCCTCGAACATCAGATACGTATAATCGTTTTTAGATTCCATGGATAATTCCACTTCAATTAAATCGCCGGAAGTAACGGTCGCGCCGACTGCCAGCGGAATTCGATCATACTTTTCCACCTTAACGGTATTCACCTGTCCGCGAGCGGTGGAAAGTGCCGTCTCAGCACGCTCTCCCTCCACACGCACCAGTTTATAATATTTTCGGTCGACTTTTATTTCCAGGCCAGCTTTCGTGATGAAATCCTCCAGGGAGAAATAAGTGAAATAAGCATTATAATATAATGGTCCTGCACCTTTTCGCCGCAGCTGAATTTCGTAAGCTCCTGTTTTCAGGGCGTTTCCCGTCAGCGTAAATGTGTTATCCACGGTAAAGAGATTATCTTTCGTTATCTCGACCGCTTTTTTCATTTCACCGTTTACCCAGATTTCCACAGTCATTTCCGGGTTCATTTCACCAGAAATTTTCAGATACTGAGCCATGGCTTCCAGAACATTCGCCGTGTCACGGGTGGATTCCCAGTAAATCGCATTCTTACGATTATTTAACAGATACTTTACCAGTTTCGGGGCCAGTTCCATGGGCCGATACGTCAGCAGCTCTTCTTCGTCCGCAGTTAATTTTGTGCGAATCGCGGGAATCACTTTTCCGTCCAGGTTTTCTTCGGCGACACGCGGTACCAGAGGTTTCGCTCGCACCGTAAGCTCCCAGTCAGAGGGAATCATGCACAGCAGTCGTAAATAAGCTGCCTGCGTTTCGATCGAATTTCCGTGCCAGAACCACCAGCAGGAATCGGAACCCAGATCCATAAACGCCGTCTGATTTTCAGGATCCACAACCAAAAACTGTGAAAGATTCTCGACGACCATCTTCAGTTTTTCCGATTCATTTTGAAGCGCGAAAGCCACACCGATCATGGCCTGAGAGTAACGAGAGAGATTAAGGCGGTCCTTATAAAGCCATTCACCCATTTCGCGAGTGTCCTTCCGGTTTCCGGGTTTATGCCCCGCTTCTGCCAGCACCATGTAAACCAGGGCGTCCATATTATCTGCACTGCGTTTATAGGGTAATTTTGGCTCCTTTTCTTGTCCGCGCACCAGTTTTTGCAGTTCCTGATTCTGATACCGCTGCAGCCACGCGATTCCTTTATCGATGAAAGCTTGTTCCACCGCCACGTCATTTTGCTGCGCTAAAATTAGGCCACGAGTGACAAGAGCCGTTAAATGTGGAGTGCTGCGTTCCATGGTTCCGGAAAACCATCCCCAGCCTCCGTCCGAGCACTGCATACTCGCCAGTCGGGAAACACCTTCCGCGGCCATTTTATCGACTTCCAGTTTATCAAAAACGGGATTTCGTTTTTTTTGCCCGCGCGGTTTTACATGATTCCGGCTCCACTGAGCGGCACGCTCTTTCGCGTCTCCGATTTCCTGCGCGTTTAAATTCGCGGTTTTATTTTTCACGTCTTCCAGATCCACGCCCATTTCGATAATCGATTTTTGCGTCAGAACCGTGGGTAAGAATCGGTTTAAGGTCTGCTCCGTGCATCCGTATGGATAATCTGTTAAATACGGCAGCGCGTCAATCATCGCTCCGGCAAGCGTCGGGGAAAATCGCACCTGAAGTTCTGATTCGTTCACACGTCGCTGCGCGGGAATGTCAAAACGCATGGTGCCACGCGCATCTTTTTCCTCGGCGGAAGCAGAAATCATTCCAGAAAACGCGAGCTGTTTTTTCATTCCGTGAATGTTAATCGGTACCGTCATTTCCACGGCGTCTGATTCTTCGGTCGTCAGGGCTTTCATCCGCACGACACACTCTCCTTCATTTTCCGCCCGGACGCGCCAGTCGATTCTCGCTTCGCCGTTCGCTGCGATTTTTACTGTCCGCGTGGGTTCCGAAAGCACTTTTATTAACGTGGCATCCGGGAGTTCCAGAGTGACCGTTACGTCTTTTTCCGTGGGCAGGTAATTATGAACGTTCGCCGTGAGAAGGATTTCGTCGGAGGTGACTAAAAACCGTGGCGTCTGCATTCTCAGAATTAAATTTTTCCGGGTAATGACTTCCGCGGAAGCGCTTCCCACACATGTGCCGTCACCCATGGCCCAGGACAAAATTTTCCAGGTGGTAAGGTTTTCGGGCATGTTCAGACGAATTTCTGCCGTTCCGTCTTCGTCTGTTTCCAGAGAACTGATCCACAGGGCGGTATCCGCGAAATGACTCCGTACCTGAGGTTCCACAAAAGATGGAGATGCCACTTCTTGTGTGGAAGCAGTTTCTTGGAGCAGTGAATCGGTGTTTCTAGCGCCCATGTCCATATCTGGCGCCATCATGGGAACTTCTGCTCCGGCTTCAGCTGTCATCTCGGCCATGGGCATACTATCTGCGACGATCGCGTTTTTCTGCATGGCACCATCTCCCTCAAGAGAAGTGCCCATGCCTGCTAACTTTCGTGGACCATTCGCCGCGAATGTTACGTTTTGTGTTACGGATCCGAAAATGCCGAGAAGATTCATTCTCTCTTCATTTTTTGGCACTAAGCAGTTAGAATATTTTCCTGATGAAAAATTGGTCTGTGGGAAATGCTGCCTCCGCCATTTCCAGAAAAATGCTTTTATTTCTGGAATATTTGAACCACCAGAAATGTATTCCAGTGATTTATCATAAATCGTAACCACCGTGGAGCCGACATACGGTTTTCCGTCGAGCGTGGTAAGTTTTATTTTCGCTTTCGCCTCCTGACCGGGAAGATACTCTGTTTTTTCTGGAAGAATTTCCATATTTAAAACACGTTCCGCGGGAGGAACACAGATTTCTTTTGATATGCTGTAAACCGTTCCTGCCGCCACGGTGACTGCTTCCACAAAAAAGTTCGGCATGTCCGCCATACGCACAGGAACATCCACCACCGTACTTTTCCCCTCCATTTTTAGCGTTACGGGATCCAAGCATATTCCATTACAGGCTCTCATGAAGAGGATCACGGTGGCGCCTGCGAGGTCCGTGTTTACCATCAGTTTTACGGTTTCTCCCGGGGCGTACTCTCCTTTATCCGGAATAAGCTCCAGCGCGTTAAATCTCAGATTTTCACCGGTGGATTTTTCGCCCAGAACGGTAAAGATCTGCCCTCCTTCTGCTGTATGTCCCGCTTTATCTGTAAGTGTGTATGAAACACGGAACTGTCCAGGCTGGCGCAGCGTCAGTTTTTGCTGTAACATCCCCTCAGGATTCACCTGCACGTTTTGCGTGAAGAGTTCCTTTTCCGCAGGAGTGCCGTTTTCATCATAAGTGACACGGAACAGTTTAAAGACACCGTCTCCCGTAACGGGTTTTCCGTCCAGCGTACGTGCATGAAAATTCGCCGTCATGTCATCACCCACCCGGTAATATGCGCGATTCGTCCATGTGTATACCCGAAATGGTTTTCTCGCCACTAAAACTCTTCCCGTGCCGGTAATCGTGCGACGAGATTCATCCACCACTTCTGCCGTGATGGTGTACTGGTGGTCTGTATCCGAGTGAAGCTCTTTCGCGATTATGGTGTCGAATTCCACTCGGAAAACACCCGGTTCGGTCATGTCCGGACAGTTTTCACCCAGCTTTATTTCTTTCTCCAGAATGACTTCCGGTGGGCCGGAGTGAACATGGAACCATGCAGGGAGCGGTCTTTCGCATCCCCAGGTACGCCATCCGGGAAACCATTCGTAATCATATGCGTTCCACCAGTAACCTGGCCCGTAAAACCAGTCCCAGGGAGCTGGCGCGAACCACCGCTGTGAGTGTGCCACGCGCGTTACCTTATACTTTATCGTTCCTTGAGTGACAGGCGCGCCAAAATAATATTTTGCTTCGATCGTCGCGTTTATTTTGTCGCCCAGCATGACGGGATCTTTCGGGGCGTTCACCGTCACCTCAAATTCTGGTTTTTTGTATTCCTCGATTCGGAAAGTAAGGCTTCCAAAAATATTTTTTTGTGAAGTGTCTCGTAAATGAATCAGGTACTGACCGAGTGTCGCGTCCGCTGGAATCAGATATTCGCCGGCGCATCCTCCCCAGGCGTCTGCCGTGACTGCGGGCAGGTCAATTTTTTCTCCACGGGGGGTGTGTAATTCCAGCTGAAATGTTTCGCCAGCGAACGGTGATTTTCCCTGCTGATCATATTTTGCGGTATTTATCCAAAACTTATAATGTACTTTCTGGTCAGGACGGTAAACCGGGCGATCTGTTATCGGAAATACTTTCACCTGATTAAAAATTTCATTACTAAAAATTTCATTTACGTTATGCTCATACCAGAAATGCTGAAAACCAAGAAATCCCAGACAGTGATCTTTCCCTTTCTCGGCGTTCGGGTACTGAGCGATAATCATCCACTGGAAATGATTTGGCATCTTCTCTTCTGTCCCGATCCACTGACCGTTTTCATCCGTCGTCACGTCCAGCGTTTTCGTGTTTATTTTTATTTTATTAATATTTTTGCCAGCAGATTTTTCAGTGAAAAATTCTTGGTGCTGCCCAAAAATATGGAGTTTTGCCCCCGGTACCGCTTTTCCTGTTACGGAATCGGCGACATAATACCACTTAGCGCGATTCGTATTTTTCTGAATCAGCACCAGATCGGAAACCCACATTACGATCGCCGTCCGATTTCCGTCTTCCACGGAGGCCTCAATGAAATATGCACCCACGTTTTTCAGCGGGGTTTCCACGTCCACCACTCGGTCAAAATGTCCTTCTGCTGGTTCCAATTCACGAGACCAGGTAACCACTTCGTCCGTCAGATATTTTCGTTTATTATTATGAACCAGATCGTAACCGATTATGTGAATGTCCTGCAGGTCACGCTTTTTTTGGTTCATTTCCTGGAAAGAAAGCGGTGAGTTTTCTTCCATTTCCTTATAAACTTTTTCCATATCCACAAAAAGTTGGTCGATCGCGATTTTTGTTGCGGTGAAATTTACTTTTGTCGCGTTTCGGAAGCGGAAAACGAAATGATTCGCGCCGGGAGTTTTTTCGGACTCACCCTCAAAACGTCCCCAATTTTTCACGATCTGTTCATACTGTTTTTTCACGGAGGTCAGGTTTACTCGGTCATCTAAATTATACCGGAAGTATTTTGCCATTTCTGAAAAACTCAGGTATGCTTCGTTCTCCGTGGGGGCATTACCGAGTTTTGACTCATCCAAGATCCGTTTAAGGTATTCTGCGGCCCGCGGATACTGCCGACGATTCTGCATAATCGTGGCCAGCGTATTTAAGGCGGTGAATTTTCTGTGTGTCGTGCTGTCCGCGATGGATTCATACAGATTTATATAATTATAGTCGTCTGGTAAGGTAAAACGTTTTACGCCTGTGGCCAGTTTCGCGAGCGTTTCATTATCTTTTAATGTATGGATGGACAGAATTCCGCCTTTCTGTTTCTCGGCTTCCAGCGCATTATCGTCCTCTGCAAAAGGAAAACCATATTCCGCCAGTGTTTGTACGCCGAACTGCTGCTGTGCGAAAGTCGCCATTCGGAAATCACGTTCCACACGAAAAGCATTTTGCAGGAAGTCATTTTTCTGAATGGTAACCGCCATTTCCAGGCACCAGCGCCACAGCTCACCATCATTTTGGGCACCGGAAAGAACCTGTATAAAAGCGATTTTTTCGTTTTCTGGAACGTCTTTTTTCTCTTTCGCTGAAGGCAGAGCGTAAAAAATGGGGTTATCGTTTTCATCCACCGGTGCGCCCTGTGTTTCCGAAAATCCGAAAGGTGAATGTGTATTATAGTCAGGTAAAGAATGAACGTCCGTTAAATTTTGGAGTTTCCAGGCAGTATTTCGTTCCCGAACGTGCATCAGGAAATCTGCGTAACGAATAAAAAACCATCCTGCCCGTGCCTGATCATCCAGAAGATCACTTTCCGCCAGACGCAAAACCTGCGGCGCACACAGATTCAGTAACTGCATGGCACGCACGCGGTCCCGATCCACGGAATTAGCGCGCATACCCTGATATCTCCCGCGCTGAAATACCCCAGAAACCACGCAGCCATGAGACGTTAACTCTCGCGTATAAATGTCTGCCACACACTCCAGCACTTCCCAGTGATCTGCGTAAGTAGCCGCGACTTTTTCCAGAAAAGCATCCACGTCCGAAAATTTTCCCAGTCGGCGCAGGCAGTTTATATAACATATCAGGCACTCTCGGACTTCCTGGGCATTCTCTCCAGATTTTAATAATTCGGTATTCGATTTCGGATTTTCTTTATCTTCACCGAATAATAATTGTTCGCAGGCATATAAGGCTTCTGCGAATTTCCCGTCTTTCTGTAATTTTTTTAGTGATTCCACTTTTATCTCTACATTTTTGGTGATCTTTTCATTTTCCATAACAGAACCAGAGACCACAGGCGTTACGTCCATGGCGTTTATTTCCAGTTTTTGAATGCCCATGAAAAAAAAGAAAAAAAGTATTAGCGTTCCACAAAATTTAAATTGTCTTAACATTCCTGATTTCATAATTACATCCTTTATTCATTTATATATTTTATACAGACTGTCGTACCTTAACTTTTTTTAATATTCACGGGTTCCTTATACCTGATCCGTTATAAAAATCCACTTCCCAGTATTTTATACCCGATACACTATAAAATTTTCGCTTCTCCGGTATTTTGCTTCGCTGAAAATGCCTCTTTCAGAGCCGCACAAAACGGTAATTTAAAGTAGAACTAGGTAAAATTTAGTTTTATGATTATAAAAATTAGATGTTTTGTGCTTTACGAAATGCTTCTAAAACCGAATTTATAGTGTGAATGGAGAAAGGGGATTTTTTCTTTTTCAGTAATTTATGATATTTGGAACGCATACAAAATGATGCCGCACAAAACTGAAATCTAATATATTTTAATAGATGAAGCAGAACAAAGAAAGTTCCCCCGAAAATATTTTTACATATAAAATATATTTTTCTTATTATTTTTTACATCTCAAAAACTGTCTGAGAGCGTCTTATTTTGTTATTTAGGTTATGCAAAAATGGAAATTTAGACATGAAGTGCCATAAAATCTGTCTTTCTTGGCATTCTTGGCGGAAAAAGTCGAGAATTCGAATGATATTTAATACGATATACAATTAAAAAACCAGTATAAAGAAAGTTTTATGATGTACATGCCCTAAAAAAGATTTTTGGGTACTTGTAATTTTCTAGGAAATGGATAAAATAATGAAATATTGTCATCTATTAAGATGGAAGGATGTTACATATTCTCTTTAGAAGAAAGGGGGACTGCTGGGTTTTTCTCGTCGCCGAAAGGCGGGGGGAGTCTGGTGATCAGGTGTTACTTGATTTAATAATTAATAATCCTTTTGCACGGAATCCGGTCCAGTTTTTCATTATGGGAAAAAGAAATGAACGTCACTCCATCTCATCTTTTTTATGGTGAAGGGTGACCTTCTTCATCTCTTTTTCATGTGATCATTTTATATTTTTAATGATCAGTCATAAATACTTGGCATACGACGAATTTCCGATCTGCCCGTCCTGACGGTTTATGGCGGCAGTCTATTTTTGCATTTTTTTTGCTAAAATGGTACCGTTAAAGTGGTATATCGAGGAAATTTTATCGTGTCTTGTATAAATAATGAATTTCTGTACCTGTAAAAAGAAACTGTTCCTGTATGAAGTAAGTGTTTCCTGTACGAAGTGTATTTTCTGGTGGAAAGTCTGTAGGAAAATACCCTTTCATGGTATGTGGAAATGAAATCTGTTTAAGGAATATTTTTGTACTATATACTTAAATATATCCCATAAGAGGAAAACAGGCAGAGAATTTTTTCTTTTTATCCGGAGAATCTAAAATTTTTAGTAAACAAAAAATTTTATGAGAACGCTCAGAATATGTTCTTAAAAAGGTTCTCTTTCCATCCGGAACACGTGCGTATAACTTTCCGGAGCATATATTTAAATGGAAGACTTTTTGAGATTCGAAAATGTGGTAAAGTCCTTCGGTAATAATTGTGCGGTTAATGGTGTTTCGCTGACCGTCAAAAAAGGGGAGGTTTTTGCCTTATTAGGTCCCAGTGGCTGTGGAAAAACCACGTTATTACGGCTGTGTGCGGGTTTCGAGAACCCGGATTCAGGTCGGATTTTTATTAATGGAACAGATATTACGAATCTTCCGCCGGAAAAAAGGCCTGTGCACACGGTTTTCCAGCAGTATGCGCTGTTTCCCCACATGACGGTTTTTGAAAATATCGCGTTTCCTTTACGGATTAAAGGGGTACCGAAATCAGAAATTGTGAAAGAAGTGGATAAAATTCTGGATATGATCGAATTAATTGATCATGCAGGGAAAAAACCAGGAAAACTTTCAGGGGGACAGAGGCAGAGAGTGGCGATAGGCCGTGCATTAATTGATCGGCCACAGGTGTTACTTTTGGATGAACCTTTAGCGGCTTTAGATCTGAAATTACGTCAGCGGATGCTGGCGGAGCTGGACTGGATTCATGATGAAGTGGGAATTACATTTTTGTATGTAACCCATGACCAGGAAGAGGCGCTGGGCATTTCAGACACGATCGCGGTGATGCATAATGGAAAAATAGAGCAGGTCGGCACCCCAGATGGCATATATGAAAATCCGGCGAGTCGTTTTGTCGCATCTTTTGTTGGACGAATGAATTTTTTTGAAGCAGAAATTGTCAGAAATGCTTCCGAAAAAACTTTTGGTATTCGTCTGGAAGAGACGGCGGAGAATTCGGCTGCTGAGTTTATCGTGCCGAAACCGATGAATGGAAATCTGCAAAAAGCTTTTGGCGGAAAGATGCCTACAGTCGGAGATAATGTTTTGCTGTGCGTACGTCCAGAGAAATTTTTGATTCGCTCACGCACGTCTCAGGATACCCAGCCGGGGTTTAATGAAGCCATTTTTCAAAATATTATGTTTGGCCGGCTGGAGCGTGAAATATATTATGGTGCGGAATCTCGATTTATGATAGATGTGGAGGAGTACTCGATGATGGTCACTCAGCCGCTGCATTCTCGACATGAATCTCCTGATTTACGTCCGGAGCAGCCCGTGCAGATGTTATGGCATGTGAATGACTGTCAGATTTTACCCATGGATGATTCTCATGGGGAAGTGGTCGGAGCAGAGCTCTTCACAGCAGAAGGAGAAGAGGTGGGCATGTGACACATTTCTCTAAAAATACTCAAAAAACGCAAAAGATCTGGAAAGAGTGGCTGCTGACACTTCCTTCTCTGCTGATGCTCATTACGCTGGTGGGGATTCCCATGCTCATTATTCTGCTGACATCCTTTCGGGAGCGCAGTGATTTAGGGGGAGTGGGAGCGGAGTGGTCGCTGGATGCATTTCGGAATATTTTTGCATCCTGGAATAATATTTTTTATCCCATTATTAAAAGGACGCTGATTTATACCACGCTGACGACTATTTTGTGCATTTTACTTGGACTGCCCGTGGCATTTATGATTGCCCGAGCTAAACCGTGGATACGGAATTTATTAACTTTACTTGTGTTAATTCCTTTCTGGACGAATATGCTGGTTCATATCAGTGCGTGGAAAATGGTTTTGCATTCAGATGGTGCGTTAAGGAATTTTTTACTCTGGATCGGGTGTATTTCTGAGCAGACGAAACTGCTGGGAAATTCCAGCTCTGTTATTTTGGTCATGGTGCATATTTTTTTACCTTTCGCCATTTTACCGCTTTACGCGACGATACAAAAATTTGATTTTCAGCTTTTGGAAAGTGCGCGGGATCTGGGGGCCTCTCGGTGCCAAACTTTTTTGAGAGTGTTTCTTCCAGGGATTTCTCCAGGAATAATAGCAGCTGGGCTATTAGTGTTTATTCCGGTGCTGGGATGTTACGTGGTGCCGGATTTAATGGGAGGAATGAACACGGATATGCTGTCCAATAAAATCGTCCAAAGAACTTTATCAGACCGAAATATCCCAGAGGCGGCCGCCCTGGCCAGCGGAATGCTTCTGTCACTGTGTTTTGCATGGTTAATCTGTCGTTCATTTATGACGTTTCGGAATCGGAAGGAGGTAAGTCCATGAAACCCAGTCGATTTCCGTTTATCATGACCATTCTTATTTTAATATTTTTTTATGCTCCGCTGTTAATGATGGTCGTGCACTCACTGCAGGTAAAAGTGCCTGGGAGTGGTGAGGTTATCTGGAGCACAGAACGTTATGCTCATCTTTTCAAAAATCCTCGAGTACTGGAAGTAACGATAAACACGATAATAATAGGAGTTTCCACGGCCATTATTTCCACTATTTTAGGTACACTGGCAGCACTGGCCGTGTTTAAATATAAATCGAAATTACAGACTTTTCATCGTGGTTTATTATATGCACCTCTGATTTTACCGGAAGTTTTGGTGGGAATTAGTCTGCTGCTGTGTTTTTCAGCTGCGAATATTCCTCTGGGCATGTGTACTATTATTGCCGCACACACTTCGTTTTGTACGAGTTATGTTGCGGTAATTGTCATGGCGAGTCTTGAGGATTATGACTTTACGCTGCTGGAGGCCTCACGTGATTTGGGCGCGACTTCCTGGCAGACCACGTGGCAAATTATTTTGCCTTTATTATGGCCTGCAATTATCGCGGGGGCACTACTGGCCTTTACCCTTTCTCTGGATGATTTTATCGTAACTTTTTTTGTTTCGGGTATCGACTGTATGACGTTACCGGTTTACATTTATAATTTATTTAAACGCCGGGGAGTGGATGCCGTGTATGCACTTTCCTCGGTTTTACTGGCGGCTACATTTTTATTGGTTACTGTCGCGGCCTTATGTGCCGGAAGAAACATTACTAAAACGGAAAGCTGAGAGAGTTTTTGTTGAAACTTTCACGCCACTTTCCCTGGCTTTTTTAATTGGAGAATTAAATGAAAAAACTACTGTCTTTCGCGTATCGTTTTACAGGATTTATGGCTGTTTTTGCCGTTCTTTTGAGCGTTACCCTTTTTACTGGATGTAACGAAAAACAGGCGACTCTTTCCATTTATAACTGGGAGGATTATATAGACCCGGAACTGGTAACAGAATTTGAAAAAAAGCATAATTGCCGCGTGGTGATCGATACTTTTGACTCGAATGAATCCATGCTCGCCAAAATTCAGGCCAGTGATGTGGGTTATGATATTATTGTTCCCAGTACATACACCGTGGATATTATGCTGCGCGGAGACATGCTGCAAAAATTGGATCCTCAAAAACTGCCGAACACGATGAAGTATATAGATCGCGTGATTTCCAAAAAACTGAAAGATGAGAACATGCAGTACAGTGTTCCGTACCTGCTGAGTTTTAGTGGAATCGGGTATAATGCTGAAAAACTGGGAGAAGCTCCGAAATCTTGGAAAATTTTCACGGACGAGCGTTTTAAGGGGCGTATGACCATGTTAAATGATGCGCGCGAAACGATTGGCGTGGGGCTTTTAATGCTTGGGTACAGTGTAAATACTCGTGATGAAAAAGAGTTGGAGGCCGCTCGGGATCTGATTATTTCTTGGAAACCTAATCTCGCGAAATTTGGTGTGGATGATGCGAAACAGGAGTTAAAAAATGGGGAACATTATGTCGTTCATGGTTATAGTGGAGACATTATGCAGTTCACGCTGGAAGATCCGAATATCCAGTTTACCACGCCGGAAGAAGGGGTGATTTTTTCCGCAGATCATCTTGTGATTCCGAAAAATGCGAAAAATCCTGAACTGGCACATGCATTTATTGATTTTCTCAGTGACCCGGAAGTTTCGGCAAGAAATATGGAATATACGCAGTTCCGCGCTCCGAATTTAGAAGGAATCGCGAAAGTTTCAGAGGAGTTACGGAATCGTTCAGGTTTTGCCGTGGCGACAGAGGCTTTCGAAAAGTTTCCGACGATCGAAGATGTGGGCGAAGATATTCAGAAATATCAAAAAGTGTGGGATGAAATTATCGCCGCGCAGTAATTTTTAATAGACAGCCTTTAATTTAGGCTCATTTTGAACAGAGATTACCAGGCAGGCATTTTTGCTTTACTGAAAATGCCTGCTTTTGAAGCCGTAAAAAATGAAATTTAAAGTAGTGCCAGGGATAATATAAGTTTTATACGGTCACGGAAGAGGCTTTTCACGCATTCTGAAACGTCTTAAAAGTGAAAATTATCGTGCACTGATTCTTCTTTAAATTTCCGTTTCGTGCGGCTTCAAAATCTGGTATTTCATGTATCGCGAAATGCTGAAAAAGTGGAAAATTAGTGTATCGGATATAAAAATTGAATGCCATGTTCTTTTTGAAAATATAATTTTCTTTGAAGCGCGGCCGGCACATATATACCCATGCACAGACATTATACGGACTCCACTCTAAATTATACTGGTTCCACTTTAATTTCCGTTTTATGCGGCCCTTTAAGCAGGCATTTTCAGTGAAGCAAAATGCCTGTGAAGCGGAATTTTATAGTGCGTCGGGTACGAAATCTTGTCGGAAAAATGTTTCCTGAAGGAGGTGCGAGATGATTACTGCTTATACTTTTGAATCTGGACGTCTGGTGGACGCGGAATTACAGGACGCTCCTGTCCTTTTCTGCTGTGAGCCAGACCAGAGTGAAAAGCTTTATATTCAGAAACAGTTTAATCTCGGCTGGCACTCCCTGAACTCCATTCTCGATGAAAATGAGTTACCGCGTGTGGAGCACCGAAATGATAAAATCATTATCATCATGAAGCATCCACTGCACATCGGCGTGGTGGATGCTCATATCGAGTTTCGGGTCACTTCTCTCGGCGCCGTCATTCATGATGACCAGCTGCTTTTTATTTTTAATGAAGAAATGTCGGAGGAAGAATTTCTCCGTTTATATTCTTCTATTCATAATATTCGAGATTTACTGATTAATATTTTGCACCGTACGACGATGCATTTCCATGAGCACCTGCGCTGTATCAGCTTGGGAATCGATCAGCTGGAGGATCAGCTCGGTTCACGTGATGTTTTAGTGAACATGTTTACTCTGGGAAAAAGCATGACGTATTATGTGAATGCCTTAAATGGAAATCACACGCTTATCGACAGAATTTATAATATCGCCGGTAGATTGGGTTTCGACTCTCAGCAGCAGGAAATTTTAGACGACATTCGTCTGGACAGTGCACAGTGCTGTCAGGAAGCGCAGATTACCATGAGTATTATCACGCGCATGATGGATGCCCGGATTTCTCTGATGGGAAATGATTTAAATGTTCTGATGAAACGTCTGACGATTTTTTCACTGCTGCTGATGCCCATGAATGTTATCGCGGGAATCGGCGGCATGTCGGAGTACACTCTCTTTATGGATAAAATGTTTGGTGAAAATGTGGTTCCCATGTGGGTTTCTTATCCGATTATGTTTATCATTTTCGGAATCCTCGCATATATTACATATCTTGTTCTGAAACGTTTTAACCTGGTGTAAATTTTTACTTCGCCAAAATTTTACTTTCATATATCCTGTTTCCACTTTAATTTTCGTTTTTTGTGGATCTCGAAACAAGCATTTTCAGCGAAGTAAAAAGCCGGAGAAGCGGAATTTTATCGTGCATGAAAATACTTTTTTGAAGTTTTGGAAAATAGAAATTTAAATTAAAATTAGGATAAAAAGTGTGCCTATGAAATGTAAAATTTGTAATAATGAAAAAGGGAATCAGGAATTTAACGTAAACGAATTTTTAATGAATTTACATGATTCTTTTCTTTACTTTCGGTGTGCTCAGTGCGGCTGTTTTCAGATTTCATCCATACCGGAGGACATGTCAAGATATTATCCTAAAGATTATTATTCTTTTTCTGATGAATATAAAAAAATATCTTTCATTCGTCGGTGGAGAAGAACTCTTCGTAATAAGTATAAATTGTTCGGAAAAGGTCTTTTAGGGAGATTCTTTTGCCTTTTTCACTCAGATTTTATGAGTAAGGTTCAGATTCCTTGGAGAACCGATCAGTCTATTTTAGATGTCGGATGCGGAAACGGACAATTGTTAAGAAGTATGCAGCAGTGTGGTTTTACGGATCTGACAGGCGCGGATCCGTTCATTAAAGAGGATCTTTATCTTTCGGATGGGTTACGTATTCTTAAAAAAAATATTCATGAAATCGCGGGAAAGTATGACATAATTATGCTGCATCATTCTTTGGAGCACATGCCGGATCAGTATTTGGTGTGTGAGGCGATTACCCGCCTTTTGAATGAGAATGGATATGTTATTATTCGCATACCTATTTTTTCGCAGTTTTTGTCGGATGAATTTGGAAAATATTGTTATAGCTGGGATCCACCAAGACATTTTTATCTGCACTCCCTCGAGAGTTTTCACATGTTAATAAATAAATTTGGGTTAAAAGTCGTCCAGCACATGGAGGAGCCTGCTTTTTCTGTGATCCGTGGCAGTGAGCGTTATCGTTCCCAAGATTTAGGTGTTCCTGCGCGGTCACGTTCAGAGCTGGATAAGATTTATCGAAAAATGCAAAAGTTACACCAGACAGATTATCGAATATTTGTTTTACAAAAAAAATAATCGGGACGCATATACTTCATGGATCGCGGAATACCGTGGTACAGAATTTTACGTATAAATCCGGGCATATTTTAAATTTCCGTTTTTTGCGGCTCACGAAACAAGCATTTTCAGCGAAGCAAAAAGCCGGAGAAGCGGAATTTTATCGTGCATCAGACATAAAATCGGCCAAAATCTTTCAAAAAAAATGTTTTTCCGTGCGAAAGACGGCTCTTTATGAAACAAAAAAAGACTTTTCTTATGGAAATTATCCGCGAATCAGGACGGAAGAAATCTTTTTGTGAGAGTTTTCCCCCCTCTTGACAGTTTGAGCGAAATATGTTATATTTCTTTCAGTTTTAGGGGAATTGTGTAATGGCAGCACAAATGATTCTGGTTCATTTAGTTGGGGTTCGAGTCCCTGTTCCCCTGTCATACGCCGTTTTGCAGGAAATCGCAGGACGGCGTTTTTTTATGCCCCGATCATGACGACGAAAGGCCATTTTTTAAGACGAAAGATAGTTTTTTAAAGGAATGGAGAGAACATTCCCTTTTTTTTCGTGTTTCGCCATCAGAAACGCCGAAAAAACGTGTTTTCGACGATCTCCCAAAAAAGAGGGCGTGCCGGGGCATCAAGAAAGTCGGGCATTCATCCTGGTTCCATGTTAAATTTCCGTTTGGTGCGGTTCTATACTGGTTCCAATTTAAAATTTCGTTTTGTGCGGCTCTAAAAGCAGGCTTTTCAGCGAAGCAAAAAAGCCGGTGAAGCTGAATTTTATAATGTATCGGGTATAAAAGCAGGCATTTTCAGCGAAGCAAAAATGCTGGGGGAAGTGGAAATTTATGTGTATCAGATAAAAGAAAATGGGAAAGAAAAGGGGAAAAATGCTCCCACATTCCAAAAAACACGGCATTTGGGCATAAAAAAACGCCGTCCTGCGAGTTCCAGCAAAACGGCGGAATCGGGGCGAGAGGATTCGAACCTCCGACCCTCTGCTCCCAAAGCAGATGCGCTAGCCAGGCTGCGCTACGCCCCGATGATTGTTAGAATTATATAATGTTTTTGGGAAAAAAACAGGGGGTGCACTTTTATTATACGGGTTCCACTCTAAACTTCCGTTTTGTACGGCTCTGAAAACAGACATTTTTGCTTCTCCCTGCCTGCACAGGCTCCGCTGAAAATGCTTGCCTCGAGGGCCGCACGAAACGGAAATTTAAACGAAAAATCAATATTTTTGCGTTTCGATTTTCTATTCTCCATGATTTTAAATTTTTTTTTGAGAAAATTTCTCTTTTTTGGCAAAAAAATCCAAAAATTTTAAAGTTTTTTTGAAAATATTTTTATTTTTATTCGGAAATAACTTGACGATTAGCTTTCGTTGGATTATAATATGATTATATATGTTTCCTATTTAGTGGATTTTTAATCCAAAACAACATTTGTTTAAAAAAAAGGGGTTTTCGTTATGAGAAATATCCAAAAATTAATGGTCAACTTTTCCAAGTCATGTTCACAAACAATATTTAGCTACCCCCCCCCCCCTTCGCTATTTTAGCGTGGCCGTGGTGGTTTTTCTTTGCAGTTCTCTGCTGACCGCGAGTCTTTTCGCGGCGGATTCTATTTCTATTAATTTCACACAGACTAACTATGGTAACTCCATGGCGACTGGATCAACTTTTGGTGCGATAGCAGTCGATGGGCAATACTGGAATATTATGTCAGATCCGGTAGCGACAATTTCTAAAAACAATATTTCACTGAAATCTGTTAATAAAAATGAAGCTGCCTTCCTGTCGTATTCGGCAGCGAATACTTATCATACAAATTTGACTTTTAACAGTGAAAACGCGCTGTTTCAAACATATTTGGATGACGGAGGTTCTGGCGTAAAGATTCAAGTTCGGGATATTCCTTATAAATTTTATGATGTTTACGTGTATGCTGCTACAGATGTAGACACTTCCCAATACCGACCCATCACGGTGAATGGGGTTTCGTATTCCGGCTCGAATGGTGGAACAGTGGTGGGTACGGATAATTGGGGAGTTTCTACCCAACAGGGCTCCTCGGCGAAAATTGAGCTTGAGGAAGCGAAAAACTATCTGAAAGTTTCTTCTCAATATGGTGGTTTATCAATACAAGGAGGACAGAGGTCTGGAAGTTCTCGTGGGAGCATCGCGGCGCTTCAGATTCACGAGGCGACTTCGCCGGTTGACTGGACAGTGTCCTCGTCTACTTTTGCGACTTCCCCCACGGAACCGGTTCCTGTCACGACGATAAATACATTTAATGAATGGAATATTAATAATACCAGTGGTGGAGATTTGTCTTTAACACTGGGCGGTGAGCTGAATCTGTACGCTCATACAAATGTTTGTACGATGCTTTCTGCCGAGGCGGGCACAAACACAATAAATATTTCTGGCGAGTCAATTAATGTCCATGATACATTGAGAGTGTATCCGAATGGAAATACTTTTAATATTTCTTCGGCTCTGACCGGTGACGGAACCTTAAGTGTGGAAGGGAAAGTTACCCTCAACAATTTCTCTAGTTTTGAGGGGACTTATGCTGTGTCGAGCAATTTGACGTTATCGAACACTTCAGCCGATGCACTGACAGTGTCGAATGCTATTACCGGAATCGGGACTCTTGGCTTATCAGGAAAGTTCGCACTGACGAATGCTAATGGTTTTACAGGTACGTATGCCCTGACGAATGCCACGGATGAACTGACGTTATCTAATGGTGATAGAGTCATAACAAATACTTTTGTGGGCGCAGGTAAATTAAAACTTCAAAACGGTGATTTTAACTATACGGGTGCAACTTTATCTGATTTCAAAGGAACCATTGACATCACGGGTGCCCGAATGAGAATTGATTCTCAGGATGATTTGGGTTCTACCGACGGGGTTACGGTAAATGTTAATTCGACGGGACAATTATATATAGCAGATACTGTAGCATTTTCCTCGAATACCGTAATTAATATCACCGGAGAGGGCTGGGAAGAAGGCGCGGGAACATTAGGTGCACTTCGTTTGGAACAAGGAAAGACTATGTCAGGTGGAACCGTGAATGTTATCGGAGAGGCTACCGTGGGAGTTCATTCCAATTCCGCAACGCTTGGGACCGCTATAAATGGAGAAGCAAGAACTAAACTCAGTAAAACCCAAAATGGTACGCTGACCTATACGGGAGATTCTTCAGGCTTCAAAGGTGATTTATATGTGAGCGCAGGAACACTGAATTTTCAGCCATCTAATTCTGCAGATCAAGATTATAATAATATTTATGTTGATGGCGGAACGTTCAATTTTACTACGCGGAGAGTTAGAATGACACTTGACGTGACATTTACTGAAAATGGAGGTACTTTGACGTTTACTGAAAACGCGAGTTACGGGATTAATAGTCACTTGAGGAGTGGCTCCACCAGCAGTACCATTCGCATGGGAGAAGAAATTACGGCGAGCTCCAAGGTGACAGGAGGATTAAATCTAAATGGCGGAACGCTGAATCTTGAAGTTGGTGCGGGCAGCGTTTTAGAAGTGACGGGTACCTTTTGGAATTCTGGTAGCTTGGTGATTAAAGGTGCAGAAGTAGACGGAAAAGAAATGGGAACGGTGAAATTCTCTAATGCAAATAATTTACGTGCTGATAGACTGGATAGTACCATGCAGATTCAGTCAGGTAAACTGCTTGTGGAAGGGACTTCACGGCTATGTACGGGCGCCATTACGAATAATGGTACGCTTCAGTTTAATAATATTACCACGGAAGGCGGTCTGACCGTTTCGCAGGTGATTTCCGGAACGGGTCAGGTTACGAAATCCGGGACGGGCACGGTGACACTTTCCGGCGTGAATAAGTACTCCGGCGGCACGACGGTCGACGGAGATGGGCTG
>JAUNBR010000011.1:0-28967 GCA_030527015.1 Planctomycetia bacterium | reverse complement strand
GTACTCCGGCGGCACGACGGTCGACGGAGATGGGCTGCTGCAGGTTCAGGGCGCGGGAACTGTGGGAGTGGGTGCGATTACGAATAATGGTACGCTTCAGTTTAATGATATTACCACGGAAGGCGGTCTGACACTTTCACAAGTGATTTCCGGAACGGGGACGATTACGAAATCCGGGACGGGGACGCTGACACTTTCCGGCGTGAATACGTACTCCGGTCCTACGACAGTTCATGGTGGTACGCTGGTGGTAAATGGGAGCGTCGCGGGGGAAGTTACGGTGCATGCAGGCGCGATTCTTAAAGGGACGGGAACTTTGGCCGATTTAGTAGTTTTGTCGGATGGATCGGTTCAGCCAGGAAATTCTGTGGGAACCATCACGTTTAGCAGTTTAGAAATGGCTGGAAATTGGCAGCAGGAAATCGCGGGGACGGGAGCGGGTGAGTACGACGTGATTTCAGTGAACGGAAATGTGATATTTTCGGATACGGCGGCTCTCTTGCCTCTGGAGTTTATAGGGACTTATACGCCCAGCGCGGGTGATTCTTTTGATATTTTGGTCTCCGAAACGGGAACGATTACTGGTTTAGGAGACTGGAATTCCTTACTGTCTGCTTCGGATCGGGACTTATGGAGCCTGAGTTTAGTCGGTGAGAATAACACCTTACGTTTAACGCGGGGAGGAGTGGAACCTGCAGACGTGCCGGAACCTTCTTCGCTGATACTGCTGGTGCTGGGCGGTCTGGGAATGTATTTTGCCCGACGGAATGTGAAATCTCGTATTCCTGGAACGATGAAAAGCTAAATTTCGTTTTTTGGCTGCGTAAAAAATTGACGGAAAACTCCTTACTTTTTGTAGGGAGTTTTTTCGTTTTTGAAAGCTGTTTCATTCCCATTTCGCCTATTTTTGCAGGGAAAAAGAGGATTTTTTAAAAAGAAGAGGAAAAATTCGGGCCACTCCTTGCGAAAAAAAAAAATGGTGGTATAATGACCTACAGATTTCTAAAAATCATCGGGGCGTAGCTCAGCCTGGCTAGAGCGCTACGTTCGGGACGTAGAGGTCGCACGTTCAAATCGTGTCGCCCCGATTTCTTTTTTTGTACACGGTCTTTGTGTGTGCTGGTTCTCGCATTCATTTTCATCTTGTGTGTGATTCTAAACGGATTCTCGCTTAAATTTTCGTGTTATGTGGCTCTGAAAGCAGGCATTTTCAGCGAAATAAAATGCGGAAGAAGTGGAATTTTATCCTGCATCGGGTATAAAGCAGGTATTTTCTCGAAGTATCTCGCTAAAATAAATTAAATGTCGTATAAAATCTTTTGTTTTTTTGACGTATCTTTTGAGTGTGTGTGTGAAGTAATCTTTGTGAGATTCGGGGGTGTCTTGAAAAAGTGCGCGGGAGCAGGTATAATGTGGGAAGATGGATTCTGGTAAAATTTCTGTTTCGTGTACTGGTAATATTCATATGTGAGGCTCTGATGAAAATTCGTTTAAGAAACATTCAAAAAGATGTGATTTTCTCTTTTGTGTTTCGGCCGATTTTCCTTTTTTTGGTCATTTTTTGTTTATTTTCGAATGTTTTTGCAGGAGAAAAGATGGATTTTTCCATGTGGGAAAGTCTTCCTGTCATGCATGAGGGGCGGATTATGCCCATGGAGGCATACGCGCGGATGCTTATAGGAGAAAAGAAACTGAAATTTTCTTTGGAAGCGTCGGGACTGGAAAATATGCCAGCAAAAATGCGGGAAATTGAAGCAGAAAGTAAAATGTCGGTGGATAAATATCGTCGTTTTACGCCATCTGAAATGATCTTTTCATGGCTGGTGGAGCCGGAAATGTGGATGTGGATTCCGTTTTTGAGTGCGGAAAATGAGGAACTGCGGAGATTTTTGGAGGTTCCGATATATGGAAAGTCCGGAAAACGTCTGCGCCATGTTTCACCGTATCAGTTGTCGGAGTTTTATAAGAGTCCGAAGTATCAGGAATTTTTGAAGTCGGTGGAAAAAGCGCGAGAAGGGAGTGAAAAGAATGAATATCCGCAGGAGCACAAGGAACTGATAAAAGAATTGCTGATTCTGCAGGAAGAAGAGGCGCGATTTCAGGCGTTTTGTTATCGTCCGGAACGAGAAGAGGCGGATCGGACGGATTTTTTATTAAATCTGATGCCGATATTTCAGACGTGGGAGGATCCGGGATTTCAGGAGATGCTTTCACAGACGGCCAGCGTGGCGGGAGATATGTCGTCGTTCGAGAAACTTTCTCAAGCGATGAATGCTCTGCGGACATTTTCGTCGAAACATGCGGGGGATGTGATGCAGGACAGGCCGATTTATGCGTCACTGGAATCACTGGATGAAATGGCAAGAAATTTATCTCAGGCGTCAAGTGAACTGCAAAAACATGTGAACACGCGAGTCGACACAATTTTTGCGTCGAAAGAGCGGTCAGGACTTACAGAGGAAGATCTTCGTCAGGAGCAATTTTTTAAGCTGTACATGCAAAATTTCGTGATGCAGACACGCAGTGTTCTTTATTCGCTTTATGACTCGCCGATTACGCTGTATGTGATTCCGTCACTGGATCCGTCACCGCTGGATGTTCGAAGAAATGAAGCGGTGAAACTGCATCCATGGCTGAGTCTGAATGCGCTGCTTTATGGGAGTATGGAAGGGGTATTAAAAGGGTATCCGGAAGAAGAGGTGAAAGTTATTCGGGCGTCGTATGCAGAGGCAGTTCGCGCATGGAAGCAGAGGGATTCGGCGGGATTTCAGAAGTCGGTGCAAGAATTTAGTGAAAGGTTACGCGCTGCTGCGGAGAAAATAGAACCGTTACGTCAGGAATTGCTGCCGGAGAAGCGTCGGGACAGGGAAATTTTGGAAAATACTGCGTATCCGGAGTCTGTGAAATTATCGAGAGAAGTTTATTATTATAAATTAAAACCATTTTGGTGGGCATGGGTTTTCCCGTTTATCGGAATGTTATTTTTGTGTTTTTCCGGAATTTTGAATTTTGTGGTTCAGACGGATAAAATCGGGAAGGAAAAACAGCGTTCGTTTTTTATGAATGTGCTTTCCAGAATAAGAACATTCAGCTTTTGGTTAGGATTTATTCTTCTGGGAATCGGGCTTTTTGAAACGGCATATGGTCTGCTGCTGCGCGGATGGATTATGGAACGTGCGCCGGTGACTAATTCTTTTGAAACGATCGTTTTTGTTTCGCTGATCGCGGGTCTGATGGGCATGTGGTTTACTTTACGTCCGGTGCTGGATCCGTTTTTTCATCAGGGATGGCAGAGCACGGCGTTTCCGTGGACGTCGGCGGGAAAGTCCTCTGGCGTGATTTCAAAAGTGATGTTTCTTCCCAGGCTTTTGTGTGTCGCGGGAATTATCTGGCTTTTTGCCATACGGGGTTATGGACATGGTGAAGGATATAACGCGATTCATCTGTTACCGCAGGTGGCGGTGGGTGCCAGTACGCCTGTTTTGTCAGATGTGATTATCTGGCTTTCAGGAATTCTTACTCTGTTTATTTTAGCATGGTGGGTACCGAGATTTTTACTGGTGCCCGTGGCGGGCGTGGTGATCATGTGGACCGGGGCACTTCGAGAAGAAAATAAAGAAGGATTAAAAGATGCTTCTGAGAAGGCGGTGACATCCCATGAGAAAATTCTTCAGCGAAACTGGTTCGCGGTGGCGACAGCGGTAAGCGTGTTTCTTATTTCTGGAGCACCGTTTCTTTTTCAGGAACAGTTTAATCAGAATTTACGGAATCTGATGCCGATTCTTCGAGATAATTACTGGCTGGCGGTGCACGTGATGGTGATCGTGGGAAGTTACGGTGCAGGGATGCTGGCCTGGGTTTTTGCGCTTTTTTCGCTGATTATTTATACCTTCGGGAAATATATAAAAACGGAAGAAAATACCTTACGAAGATCGCCACCGGAAATCTGTAAAACACTTTCTGATTTAATGTATCGGTGCATTCAGGCGGCGACTCTGATGCTGGTTATCGGTACGATTCTTGGTGGACTCTGGGCGGATGTGTCCTGGGGAAGATTCTGGAGCTGGGACAGAAAAGAAGTATGGGCACTTATTACTCTGTTCATATATTTGGCCATTCTTCATGGCAGATATGTGCGGCTTTTAGGAGAGTTTACCCTGGCGATCGGATCCATTCTGGGAGCGCTGGCTATCATTACTGCGTGGTTTGGCGTGAATTATTTTATTGGAAGTGCACTTCACGCATATGGTTCCGGACAGCAGACCTCCCTGATTTATTTTGGAATCGTGGCCTCCCTAAATTTACTGCTGATTTTCGTCGCGATACTTCGCTATCAAATTTCTGCCAGACACGTGGAGTGAAAATTTGATTTTATCTGATTCCACTTTAATTTATGCCAGATGCATTATAAAATTCCACTTCTCCGGCATTTTTGCTTCGTGGAAAATACCTGCGTTCAGAGCTGCACGAAACGGAAATTTAACGAGAATCCCGTATACTTTTTCTGCAGTTCTGACACAGATATTTTTGTTTTGCTAAAAATGGCAGATTTTATGATCGTATAAAATGGAAAGTAATTTAGAATCTGTATGTGCATGCAAAATATCAGAGAAGTGAAATCTTAAAGAACATCAGGTAAAGAACCAGAAAATATAAAAGGTTTTTTATACCAGATGCATTATAAAATTCCGCTTCTCCGGCATTTTTTCTTCGTGGAAAATATCTGCTGTCAGAACGGAACGAAACGAAAATTTAAAGGAAGGAAAATCAGTATATGGCAGAAATAGAAATTATCGGATTACCTGTTCCGGAAAGCCGTCCACGTGCGGCAGTTTTTGATTTTGACGGCACGATAAGTTTAATTGTGGATGGTTGGCAGGAAATATTTATGGATATTTTTCGTCGTGCGCTTTCGTCTTTCCCGGGAGGAAATGAAATTCACGATGAAAAAATCGCTCAGATTATTGATCAAAACACCGGGAAGCGCACGATTTCTCAGGCATATTCGCTGGTGGAGGAGATTCGGAAACTTGGTGGGTCTCCAGAGGATCCTCTGGTATATCTGAATGAGTTTACTCGGCGGCTTAAAGCCATTACCGCACCACGCGTTCAGGCATTAAAGAATGGTGTAAAGGTGGAAAATTTTGTGGTTCCAGGAATTCATTCATGTCTGAAAATGCTCCGTGAACATGCGGTAAAACTCTGTCTGGTAAGTGGTTCTCCAGAAAGTGTGGTTCTGAAAAGCGCGGAACTTTTGGGTGTTCGAGAATTTTTTGGTGATGAAATTCATGGCACGCGGTCAGATGACGGTGCTTTTAAAAAATCAGAAATATTCCATCAGTTCCTTTCAAAAAATGGAATTTCTCCCAAAGAATTAATCGGTTTCGGAGACGGTTTTACTGAAACCAGAGATGTGCACGAAATGGGAGGACTGGCGATCGGAATCATTTTTGATAAAAACACACATTCTGGCGTAAACGAAGTTCGCCGTAACCGCCTCATGGAAGCGGGCGCGGACTGGATTATTTCTGATTATACCTGTCTGAGTGATCTGGAGAGCCGGCTTTTTGTACCCGAGGCACGATGATTTTTTCCTATGAATTTTTACTTCGCTGAAAATGTCGGTGAAACGAAATTTTATCGTGTTTCCACTTTAAATTTCTGTTTTGTGCGGTTCTTAAAACAGGCATTTTCAGCGAAGCAAAAAAATGCCTGGGAAGCGGAATTTTATAGTATATCGGGTATATAATGCATCGGGTATAAAAAGAAAAAAACACACGCTCTGTCAGAACGTGTGTTTTAAATCGGACACGAGAAAGTTTATTTATATTCTACAAATTTTGAAGCGGGAACACCACAGATCGGGCATTTTTCGGGAGCCGCTCCAGCTTCCGTCCATCCACAGACTGGGCAGACATAAAAACTGCGTTCTGCCTTCCAGGCTTCCAGATTATTTAAGGCTTCTTCATACAGTTTTGCATGGACTTTTTCCGCTTCCATCGCGCCACGGAAAGATGCCAGAGCGGCGGTGAATCCACATGCCTCCGCGTTTTTAATGAATCCAGGATACATATCGGTAAACTCCTCAGTTTCACCGGCGATCGCATCTTTCAGCATTTCCTGAATATCTTTACCGGCATAAGTGCCGATTTCAGCTTTCGCTTCGACTCCCGCCGATTTCAGAACCGCGGCGTGTCGGGAAGCATGAAGTTTCTCAGCTTCAGAAGCGGCTGTAAATAAAGCAGCCACAGCTAAATATCCATCAGAACGAGCTTTTTCAGCATAAATCGCGTATTTCGCACTGGCATTCGACTCACCATTAAACGCGTGCTGGAGATTCTCGATTACGACTGCTTTATCATCAGCAGGTTTTGCACAATTACATCCACATGTCATTTTTTTGTCCTTTCATAAATAATGTAATTTAAAGTTTCCAAAATTTTAGGTGATTTATACTGTTTCCACTTTAAATTTCCGTTTCGTGCGGTTTTTAAAGCAGGCATTTTAGCGAAGCAAAAATACCGAGGAAATGAAAAATCTTAGTGCATCAGGTATATATTTCTTCCTGATGCTATAAACTTCAGCTTTTTTCGGTATTTCTTCCTGAAAACGTGTGCTTCAGTGACCGAGTGAAACTAAAATTTAAAGTAGGATCAGGTGTATAAGGTATGCACAGAAAGGAAACTCTGTAAAAATTTTTGAACGTTAGATTTTATAAACTTACTATAAATTTCTGTTTTTTTCAGTATTTCGTGATACAGGAACTTCCGTCACTGTATCCTGTTTCCACTTTAAATTTCCGTTTCGTGCGGTTTATAAAGCCAGGCATTTTCAGTGAAGCAAAAATACCGGAGAAGCAGAAATTTATAGTGCATCGGGTATAAAAGCATAAAACTGGAATTTAAAGTGAAATCTTGGTCATGTTTTAGGGAATCATAATTTGGGGATTTTAGTGTTTCCCGTATTTCAGGATTTTTCCTGAAGCCTGCGCCCAAATATAGGCTTCCATGGCGCGCATTCTGGGATCATCACCGTTCATGGGTTCTCCGCGACAAGGATTCTGCAGACACCAATTCATCATGTCACGTAACAGGGCAGAACGGCCGAGCTGTACCTGATATTTTGGATAGGTTTCAGGGTGAGTGCCTTCACCATCTGGATGACACATGTCACATGAAACGCCGTTTGTGGAGCCGAGCAGTTCATCACTATGAAAAATGCGTGAGCCTTCCAGGACGAGACGTTCTGTTTCGCGTTCCCAAAGAACAAGATCCGCCTGAGTATAATTACCGTATGTATGGCCGTCCTTCTGTTCACCGCGTAAAACAGAGCGGTTATTAAAGTGAGGTTTTATTTTATGTGCTGCACGTTCCTGTTCCATCCAGGCAGTATCATTCGAGTTATTCCACTGATCGGACGTGCCGGGAAATTCTTTTACTGAATTCACGGGAGATTTTTGTTCTGGTGCCGTGTTTACAGGGGCATCCGCTTTTACGGAAGCCGTAATTTGCGTGGGACGAAAGATTCTTCTCTGGGCAAAAATGTCCTGAATCATAAATGAAGAACCCACGATGATCGCGATAAAAAATAATCCTATTATCGTATGAAGATATTTCATGGAATCATTTCCTTTACTTTTTTATGGTTAAACTTAATTCAAAATTTTTGTCTGAAAATTAATAGGGCGGAAGATTCGGGCGCGGGGGACGATCTTCTTTACCATCACTGTTCAAAAAAGCAGCAGAAACAAGAATTGGTTTCCGATTCCACATGTTATAAATTTTATCCACCAGGCCATCTGCTGAAATCATCATGGATCCATCACCACATCCGTCCATGGAATTAAAAGGATCAGAACGATTCATAAAAACTGTATATTCCGGCGTTCCCTGAGGCGCATAAGGCCATGGCCAGGCAGTCGAAATCAGTCCATGAAAATGAATATTTCCGATTCTGTTCGTCAGCAGCTGATGAGTGTGCCCATGAATAACGGTTACTTTCTGAAAACGTTTCAGAATATCTTGAACCTCTTCTGCATCATCCGTCCAAAAATTCCAATTTTTATAAAGTTTATAAAGTGGAGAGTGGGAAAACACCACCACGGGCTGAGAATCGGGATATTTTTCTAAATCTTTTTTTAACCATTCTCTCTGAGTTTCGCCGACGAAAAACGAACGCTGCATCTGGTTATCCAGACCGGCCACGGTTTTCATGCGCTCCAGAGGAGTCATTCCTTTTTCCGTCCAGAAGTCCTCCTCATTTACACTCATCAGGCATACGAAATGAACGCCCTTATGGTCAAAACTCCAGTTCGGAGAACCAAAAAGCTGCTGCCATTTTTCTCCCATATCATAATACCAGTCATGCTCTCCCACCATGATTTTCAGAGGATATTTCAGCTCCTTAAGAATGTCATATCCCAGCTGAAGTTCGTCTGGCTGGCCCAGCTGAGCCAGGTCTCCACCATAAAAAACGAAATCTGGTGGTGTTTCCATACTGTTTACATCACATACTGCGCGATAAAGGGAATTCGCGAAACGATCATTTTTCTCTTTCACATAAAGATGAGAATCAGAAATATACGCGATTTTAAATCCCTGTGCTTTTCCCGAAGCATCTTCTCCCAGCGCCATTTGGATCGGCTGGAATGTATGTGTCTGGCCAAGCATTCCTGCACTGGCGGCCGCGACAGTCGCTGCTGCGGTAACTTTCAGAAAAGAACGACGGTCCAGATTCTGCATCCCACGGAAAAAATCCCTGCGCTGATGTTCTATCTGTGTTTCCAGGTTTTCTTTCTGGTATTTCGTTTTCATTTTTTGTCTCCTTCCACTACAGTTTCGGATTCTTTCTGGGTATGTGTATATTCTTCAAAACTTAATACTTTCCGCTGAGCCACTTCCTCTTTACGCTCATTCCGACTTTTTTCTGCCAGCGCTTTTTGCTGCTGGTACATTTTCTTATTTTCCTTCGCGAAACGAACATCCGTCAGTGAAAAAAGAAATGCCACAATTTGATCGATCTGCTTTTCCGTCAGGTTAAGTGGCTCGATTCCTCCATCTAAATATAAATTCGGCTCTCCGCCCTTATTATAATGATCCAGCACATCCCACAGTGTCTGAAATGATCCGTCATGCATATAAGGACCGGTAATTCCCACATTTACCAGCATGGGAGTGCGAAACGCTCCGATATCATTCGTGTTTAGTGAAAACATGAAACGTCCCAGCTCGGTATAATCCGTGGTTAATGCCAGTTCGTCCAGCTTCTGCTCAGAATTATCCTCCGCTAAAATTTTTAGTGCGCCCCGGGTCAGTTCTGAAAAATTCTGATGTCTGGCTGCCACGCCGATATTATGAAATTTACTGTCGGTTCCAAGAGGATTCGAAGGACTCATGGTATGACATGTCATGCATCGTCCCTCCCGATTAAAGAGCTTCCAGCCTTCCAGTGCATCCTGGGAAATAGCAGTTTTATCACCATTTAAGTACCGACGAAATGGTGAATCCAGAAAATTCAGAGTTCGCTCAAAACACGCCAAGGCACGTCCGATATCCTGATAATTTACCTCTGCGTCATATGCGTCACGGAACAATTTTTTATATTCCGGGTCATCTTTTATGCCCGCGATAATTTTTTCTTCCTCATTCGGCATTCCCATTTCCACTTCATTAATAATCGGCTGCATGGCCTGGTGCTCTACTGTCGGGGAACGACCATCCCAAAACATATTATGCAGCAGGGTAATATTCATCGTCGTGGGAGAATTACGTCGGCCAAAACCCACTCCTTCTGCCACCGGAATTTGGTCAGAAAATCCACGCGTTACATCATGACATGTCGCACAGGATACGGTTCCGTCTATCGAAAGTCGAGTATCGAAATATAACTTCCGTCCCAGCGCAATTCGTGCTGGCGTCATTTCATTATCTTTTGGAATCAGTGCATTCCAATAAACCGGGTCCACTCCAGGCGGTACTCCGGTCTCCATTTTTGCTTCAGGGTTCAGTTTATCCAGCACCTGCTGCTGATATGCTTCTGTCGCGGCACCATGATGGCCGATAGGAATCGTCTCCTCCGCCGTGACCATTACTCCACACAGTGTTACAGCACAAAATATGAGTGTGACATAACACCATGAACTTCTTTTTTTCCACGGTTTTTTCTGCATTTTTTTCTCCATGAAATCATAATTCCTTAAATACATCCTCGGTCCACATGACTTTACATCCGATACTCTATAAATTTCCGTTTCGCAGCATTTTACTTTACTAAAAATGCTTGCCTTCAGAGACACATAAAATGGAAATGTAAAGTAAAAACCAGCATATTATCATGCGGTTATAAAAGCAGACATTTCATACAGCACGAAATGCCAGTGCAGTTAAATGTTATACTGTTTCCACTTTAAATTTCCGTTTCATGCGGTTCTGAAACAGGCATTTTTAGCGAAACAAAAATGCCGTAAAAGTGGAAATTTATCATGCATCAGGTATATGATCATGTGCGAAAATGATAATCTTCCTCTTTATTTTTACAGACATGACAAATTCCCTGAAAAGTTACCATATAATCTCGAATAATAAAATCATTCATCTGTCGCTGAACTCGGCGCAGAGCTTCATCATCTCCTGATGAAAATGGCACGTCAATTATCTCTCCACATGAAACACATACCGCGTGGTGATGGGGAAATACGTATGCGTCATATCGTGTGGCCGCTCCCGGATGGTCCACTTTACGGATAATTCCATATCGCGCGAATGTATCCAAAATGCGATAAACACTTGTCCGCGAAATATTCGGGTACTGCGTGATAAGTTCCTCGTAAATTTTATCTGCAGAGGGATGCTCGAGAGAATCCAATAAAATCTGATATACCGCGCGTCGCTGAACAGTTACCGCCAGTCCCAGCGATTTACAGCGATTACAAAAATTCTCCATTTCTATTTTTTGATCGAAAATAGTCATCATTTTCTCCCAAAGTTAAATGTTTAAATGTTCTAAATGGTATTTTATTCCATCTGGAAAGTTGTGTCAAGAGCTGGGAAATACTATTTTTTATTTTTTTCAGATTTTTTTACTATAAATATAATTATTTATAAAATACGTGAAAGTGAAAATTTATGTACAGACTCTATAAAATATATTTTAGCTTTAAATCGGAATTTGCCCCAATAAATATAATGAAACGGAAACAGCAAGAATCGTTACCACTATGAAATTTTGGTGCGGGAACCTGGAACATTCAGGTTCCGAATTTTATACGGAAGTAGTATAAAATTCTGCTTTTCTTGGATTTTAGCTTCCTAGAGCACGTCTGCTTTAGAGGTGTGCATAAAACGGAAATTTAAAGTAGAGGCAGTATAAACAGACAAAAATATATATTTAAAAGGAGAGAAATATATGAAACGACGAGAATTTTTAATGGCGGCCAGTATGATTCCGACATGTCTGGCTTTCGCCGCGGATCAGGCCTGCGCGACATGCATGGATTCAGAGGAACTTACGAAAGCACGAGAAAAATTGACATTTTTGGAGCAGATTCCACTTCCATATCCCGAAAACGGCCTGCTTCCTTTATTTTCAGAGCAGCAAATTAAATTTCATTACGAAAAACATCATCTCAGTTATTACAAAAAATTAATGCAGATGATTTCGGGGAAACCAGAAGAGGAGCTTCCTCTGGATGAACTGGTGATAAAAGCTCGGGAAAATACAGATGAAAAAATCTTTAATAACGCGGCGCAGCTGTGGAACCATAATTTTTTCTGGCTCTGTTTTTCGTCCACTGGTGGTGGCGTTCCGGAAGGTACATTCATGGATGCCATTACGCGAGATTTTGGTGACTTTCATACTTTCCGAGAAGAATTTATTACCGCCGCAAAAGAGCAGTTCGGGAGTGGATGGGCCTGGCTGGTAAAAGATGGGAAAACAGGTCTTCTTTCCATTTTTACGACTTTAAATGCAGAAAATCCGCTGGGAACTCATAAAATTCCTCTGCTGACGGCAGACGTCTGGGAACATGCTTATTATATCGATTATCAGAATCGCCGTGAAGAATATTTAAAAGTTCTTTTTGATAAAATAAATTGGCCTTTCGTCGCGTCAATTTATGAGTGTCCGAATGCTCAAAAACGCTGGGGCTAAAACTTACAGATTTTGTGATGGAGAAAATTTTATCGCGGAGAAATTTTTCCGCATTTTCTTCTTACTTTTTTTGTGAAAAATTTAGTGTATGCTGGTTCCCCTTTTTGTGCGGATCTGAAAGCAGGCATTTTTAGCGAGACAAAATGCCGGAGAAGCGGAATTTTATAGTGTATCGGATAAAAATATAACTTAAATTTAAATTTTGTGCGGTTTAGGTATTCAGCGTTTTCTTTTCGCGTAAATGCAGTTTTTCTGACCGCATAAAATAAAAAAATGTATCAGATTTATATAATTATATAATGGTATAATATTAAAAATAGAATACCAAAAATATTTCTGGTTATTTCGGGGAGAGCGCATAAATTCTGAAAAACGTGCTTCTATTTATGCGCTTAAATTTTATTATTTCTTGAAATTTTTATATATTTTTTCCCCCGCCCTTTCCTCTTTATGTCTTTTTCTGATATAATTAATATTTATGCTGGTTCTCCTTTTCTCCTTTAAATTTCCGTTTTGTGTGGATCTGAAAGCAGGTTTTTTCGGTGAAGCAAAAATGCTGGCCAGCCTGTCGGCAGACAGGAAAATGAATTTTATAGTGCATCGGGTGGAAAATGCTGTAAATTTCTCTACTTCTGAAGTATTTCGTGATATGTGTATGAAATACTGGGTTTCCCTGCGTATAAAACTGAAATTTAGGGCGGTACCTATAATCGTTTTTGCGCAAAATTAGCGCGATTCTGAATGAAAGGGTTTTTATGAAAGCAAAAATTTTATCTCCTTCTGAAGTGATGGACTTATATTATCTTAACGCGCGCCATGAATTACTGGAAGTGGCGGCCACGCTGGACCGTTTACAGCGTGCGAAAACTTCTTCTCAGGAAGATGTATCACAAGATATTCGTGCAGGATTATTGCAAGAAGCGATTCAAATTTTGGCGAAACCGTCTGAAACGCCAGATCGTGCGGAACGATTACTGAATACGTTCTGTAAATTACGTAAAGAATAAAAAGAATTAGGCATAAAGAAGGAGTTTTGTATTATGTTTATTATCCAGCCACATTATCATGCGATCGCCCGGACTGCGCAGGATTATGAACGGATGGCCATGTCTGGAGTGGTGGCAGTCGCTGAACCGGCTTTTTGGGCGGGTTTTGACCGAAAATATCCTGAAACGTTTATCGATTATTTTCGGCAGATTACAGAATTTGAACCCACCCGGGCGGCACAGTACGGCATTCAGCATTTTGCCTGGGTGGCGGTGAATCCTAAAGAAGCTGAAAATCCAGAACTGAGCCTGGAAGTGTTAAAGCATATGCCTGAATTTTTCCAAAAACCGAACGTTTTAGGTGTCGGAGAAATCGGGCTTCACCTTTCCTCTAAAAATGAATGCGATATTTTTCAGGCTCAGGTGGAACTGGCTCTGAAATATGATCAGTTAATTCTGATTCATACTCCTCATCTTCACGATAAGATGATCGGAACCCGACTTATTCTGGAAATTTTAGATGGCATGAATGTGAACCCCGATAAAATTTGGATCGATCATGTGGAGGAACATACCATTCGCATGGTGCGGGAGAAAGGTTATTGGAGTGGATTTACTCTTTATCCCATTACGAAATGTACGGCCACGCGGGCCTGTGACATGCTGGAAATGTATGGTTTTGAACGCATGATGATTAATTCCTCGGCAGACTGGGGCCCCAGCGATCCATTTACGCTTCAGGAATGTGTTTTGGAGTTTCGTCGCAGAGGAAATTCCATTCAGGCCGCGACGGAAATTTTTTATAATAATCCGTGTCGTTTTCTCGGACAAAATCCGAAATGGAAACTGCGTCCCATTCATATTTCCACCGAAAGTGATGCGGATGGTGTGGTTTTTTGTTAAAAAAGAAAGAAATTTTTATGACTTCTGTGTGTTTTTCGGATTTTTGTGAAAAAATATGGTCGTCTGCGTACAGACTGTAAAAAATGAAATAAAAATCAGAAAACGGTATTTATCTTTTATCATCCAAGAAAATTTTGTTTTTATGCCCGATATACTATAAAATTCCGGTTCTCCGGCTTTTTGTTTCACTGAAAATGTCTGCTTTCCGAGCCGCACAAAACGGAAATTTAAACAGGTGGCGGAGAAATAAAATTTTCACTGCAGAGCATTTTAAAATGCTGTGGAAGCTAATATATTTATAGTGAATTAGGAGCATTTAATACCTGATTCACTATAAAATTCCGGTTCTCCGGCTTTTGGTTTCGCTGAAAATGTCTGCTTTCAGAGCCGCATAAAACGGAAATTTAAAGTGGAAGCAGTACAGAAATGAAAAAGTACACAAAAATGGGTGATTTATAAATACGTCGGGTGTATAAAAACTGCGGAATATACCAATTTTTCATGTCAAAAGGACAAATTTTTTTCTCATATAAAGATAAATTGTAAAAAGTGCTGCCTTTTTCTTGACACGGAGAAAAATAATTGTTAAAATAATATAGTATGTGTGGAATTTTGTACCCGACACACAATAAATGTTTCTGCTTTTAGCATTTTGTGAGACATGAAAGAGTCTGTTTTCTGAGTCGCATGAAATGAAAATGGAAAGAGGAACTGGGTATCTTTCACTGAAAATGTGTCTGCTGACGGAGCTGCGCAAAAGTAGGCACTTCTGCGGGAAACACACCGAAATAGGTTTATGGCATACAAAGTAAGTTATACTGACGCTCATTTAAATTTCCGTTTTGTGCGGCTCTGAAGCAGGCATTTTTAGTGAAGCAAAAATGCCGGGGAAGCGGAAATTTATAGTGCATCGGGTATAATAAATTGAAAATCCATCGTAAGGAGCTTATCGATGAATAGTAAAATTGAGATGGGATTAAAAATTGCGTTAATCCTTTTCGTGATTATTGCGATCACTTTAGGAGTGACTACTTTTGTGTTCAAGAAGCAGCGAGACGAAGCTTATTTAGAGCGTGATGATGCACAAAAGAATGCTTCGACTGCCCAGTCCGAGTTAAGTAAGGCGAACGAAGATATTATTGAGCTGAAGCGGATGATGGGATATGCAGAGGAGGGGATCACTGAAATTACGTCGAAATTTGAGGAAGAGATGAAACGGGTCGCGCCGCAAATTGAGGTTCCGACGTTTCTCAGTGCGATCGAGAGTATGCAGAAGCAGATAAATAATTTACGTGATGAAGCTGCGACGAAAGATAAGGCGATGGTTGAGCTGCAGAAGCAGTTTAAGACGCGGGATGCTGTAAAACTGGCCACGATGCAAAAAGAGGAAGAGAAGACGAAGAAAATTTTGGAAGAGAAGAATAAAATTGCGGCCGATTATAAAAAATCTGTAGATAAAACGATTACCGACACAGCGTCTGCAGTTAAATTAGCGGAAACGAATACGAATAAACGTATAACGGAAATTAAGGAAAAGGAATCCACGATCCAGAAACAATTTGGCTTAATGGCTCAAAAAGATGAAACGATCAAGAAGACGCAGGATAAATTACGGGCACTGGAAGAGCCCATTCTGGAAAATCCTCAGGGAAGTATCGTTTATATAGAGGGAGACGGGCAGCGTGGATTCATTAATCTTGGTTCCACTTCGGGCGTTATTCGTGGTCTATCTTTCGGTATTTATGATAAGAACGACATTTCTTTTGAAAGTTTAAAGGGCACGGTAACTATAGAAAAAGTCATGGATGCGCGATCTTCGCAGGTACGTATCGAAAGAGATACGGAGCTGGAAGAGGATATCGAAGAAGGAGATGTGATTCTTAATCCCATCTGGTCTCCTGGTAAAAAAGAGCATTTTGCTTTGGCCGGTGTGATGAGTATTCATGGCCGAAATGATGTGCAGCTGGTATTAAATCTGATTCGTCAGTCTGGTGGAATCATAGATGCTCATCAGGATAAAGATGGAAATTTGCATGGACGGATTTCTGACCAAACGACCTGTATTATTCGTGGTGACGCGCCGACAGACGCATCTTCCGATGCTTTACGAGATAATTATACGAACATGATGGACGAAGCAGAGCGTTTAAGCATTCGTATAATTTCCTTAAATGATTTTCTCCGAAAAGTGGCCTATAAACCTTCCACGACGAGTCGTGAAGAGGCAGTCCGTTCGTCTTATCGTGCGACTACTTCCACAGGCTCTGTTTCGGATCTGTTCTCGGAAGAAAACTCAAGATCCCGGCGTACTCCGCCGAAAACCGCTTATTAGGGTAAGCTGATTATGCTGATTCTAATTTAATTTTCACTTTCCCGATATTTTTATGCTGTGTGAAATGGCCTAATTTTGGGACAGCAGAAAGTGAAGTTTTAAGAGAAAGTCGTATAAGCGTCAAAAACTGGAAAGTTTTGGCGCTTTTTTTAGTCTGTCTGATGCACGATAATAAATATTTTTCTCTTGTTTTTTTGATGTGCTGAGATTATGAGCGCACGAAATTTTATATTATATACTGGTTCTCCATTAAATTTCCGTTTTGTGCGCCTCTGAAAGCCAGCATTTTTCGCGGAGGAAAAATGTTGGGGAACCGGAATTTTATCGTGCCTCGGGTATAAAAACTTGACACGGTGATATAATTAGGTTATGATGTTTATGAGAATCCATGCGAAAGTTTTGTGTTTTCGGTTACACGTGTTTCGTATTTATGAAAGAGAGATATTATGGGAAAGCTAAAATTGCGCACTTCTTTTGATATTTTTTAGTTTATGAAAATGCTGGATTTCGCAGCTGTATATGCCCGATACACGGATACAGGTTTTCCCTTAAAATTCCGTTTCGTGCGTCTCTGAAAGCCAGCATTTTCGCGGAGGAAAAATACCTGGGGAAGCGGAATTTTATCGTGTATCGGATAAGAAGTTTTGGAATGCCGTGTGGTGGTTCGTGTCACTGCGGCGAGTGAAGTTTTTGAGTAGTCCGGAATTTACGTAAGCCGGGAAATTAATATTTTGACCTTTCTATAAAAAATGAGGATTTACAGATGACATTAACTGAGCAACAAAAAAATGTAATTGAGGTTTTAAATAAGGCTCGTGCCATGGAACTGCACGCAATTATGCAGTACATGAATCAGCATTATGGGCTGGATGATGATAATTATGTAAAACTGGCGAAAGAAATGAAAACCATCGCGATCGACGAAATGCGCCATGCGGAATGGTTCGCGGAACGGATTCATGACATTCATGGAGATGCAGAGCCGACGACTGCTTTTGATGGAAATGTTTTGCGTGGACAGGAAGTCGAGGAAATTTATGGCTTTAATGCAGATATGGAAGCGGATACCCTGGTAAAGTATAATGAATTTCTCCAGATCTGCAGAGAAAATAATGATAGTGTGACCGCGGTTCTTTTTGAGAAGGTAATTCATGAAGAGCAGGCTCATTTTAATTATTTTGATGATACCGCGACGCATATTCAAAAACTGGGCAGCAGTTTTCTCGCACGGATGACAGACGCTTCCGGTGCCTGAGTGAAGGAATGCCTATTTTTCTGGTGTACTAAACTTTCCTCCGGCATCTCGGAATATTATACCCGATACACTATAAAATTCTGCTCCACCGGCATTTAGCTTCGCTGAAAATGCCTGGCTTTCAGAACCGCACAAAACTAAAATTAAATGTGGAATCAGTATAAATGATGACCGCAGAAGTTTACCAGATGAAATTTCGCTTGAGATGAAATGAATGGGTGGCCTGAAAAGCCACCTTTTTTGTTTTCGTTCTGTTTTATCTGCTTCCGTTCAGGAACACGCTTTTTTAGAAATGAATACATATTATACGGGTTCTCCATTAAATTTCCATTTTATATGGCTCTGAAGGCCGGCATTTTTCGCGAAACAAAATACCGGAGAAGCGGATTTTATCGTGCATCGGGATAATAATTCCACATTTCTTTTGATTTCGTGTGAATATGTTTTTTCTTCTCTGTTTTTTCTGATTATTTATTATAATTTCTTTCTTTTTGTGGTGTCACGTAAAAATAATTTCTCGAAAGGTTTAAAATAATTAATTCCCATAAGTGTATGTAAAACATTCCCGGGGCCCGAGTCGGAGAAAAGTCTGAAACGCTGATTAAATTAAGCAAAATTCTTAAAATTTAAGCAAAATTTCTAATTTAAAAGAAAAATAAACTCTAAATCATATAAAGATTAACGTGATTAAAAATATACGAATAAATTACTGATCAGAATTTAGTACGCGCAAATTTTGCCGTTAAATTTTTTTTGTATTTTTTATCTGTTTTAATCGTTAAATTTTGATTATTTTATATAAATTACTTTTTAGAAGAAAGTGTCATAATTTTCACTGGAAATGTTAATGTTTTTTCCGTTTATACCGATGATAGCAATATATGAAATTACACCAAAAGGATTATAGGTGAATATTTTCAGAAGGGAATTGCAAAATGAGTATCAATAAATTAATGGGAAACGTTCATTGCCGGGTGGGCGTGGCAGTTATGTTTATGGCGATAATTTGTATCGCGCTTCCTGTGCGCGCCGGTGTCGTACAGGTGTATAATTATGGTCAGGCACAGACTCCTGTCGACATTAGAGGTCATCTGACAGGTACTACACTTAACCTGACGGTGAATAATACGGAAGAGACGACGCTCAAAGATAGCGGCACGTGGGATGATGTTTATAAACCAGGAGCCGTGGTGATTAATGCTGCGAATTATGACCTGAGTTCTCTGACGGGGGTAAATATTTCGGCCGCACTATCAGCACCAAGTAATGCTTATGTAAAAAATGGACGTTATGGACTGGCGATTATAGACGGAGGTGGGCGCAGTGCGGCTACTTCACTTCAGTGGACGATTCAGGGATTTAACAGCCAGGACGCAGGTTTTGGCTCGATGGTCCAGATCGGTGGAGGAATGGTGGGTTCCGATACCACGGGAGAAAGCGTAGAGCTGACGTTTACCGGGGTGAATAATTTTGGAAGTTATACTTACTTTGGTGGTCGTGGTACAGTGCGTGGCGGTGACGCGAAAGTGGTTTTTGCTTCTGGGAATGAGACGAGTTTTGGTAATGCAGACGGTAATGTTACGGAAGTGAATTTCGGCGGATGCACTCACACGGGAACTGGAGGTTTTGGTGAGGTTTACTTTAATTCGGGCATCATTATGTTGTTCGGGCATCAAAACGCGTATTTTGGTGGAAACGCCAAGCAGGGAATCGGCGGTGAGACGTATGTCGAATTTAACTGTGCGGATGTATCTTTCCAGCAGCGGGCGGTTTTTGGTGGTATCGGATTTCTTAATTCTGCTTATTCTACAGTGAACTTTAATGGTGGAAACGTTTCGTTCACTTATGATAATACGACGGAAAGTAATTATCGTGGGGTTTATTTTTCAGCCATGGGGTATCATGATGAAATATACCATTCTAGTCACCCGTATATATATGCTGAATCAGCTGGTACGAAAGTAACATTTAATGGTGGGAACACGACGTTTAATGTATTAACTCTTTTTGGTGGCTCTTATGATCTGAACCGTATCGGTGGTGGAGATAAAGACCGCACCTGGGGAGGAGAGGTAAATGTTACTTTTGCTAATGGTGTGACAAAATTTGAGAATACCACGATATTATTATCGCCCAGTGAGGCTCAGTCTCGGAACTATTATCGCTGGGAAGGCGGGACATATTTTGGTGGTCCTGGTTCCACGGTGAATGTGAATTTTACGGGTGGCCGCACGTATTTTATGGGGCAGGATGCCATCTGCGGAAGTCCTAGTGGATATACGGAAGAAGAAATGAATCAGTCGATTTATGTGACCGCGCTTTCGAATGCGAATGGATATGAAATCTTTAATTCCACGAATTATGCGGATGAAGTGCAGTTTGGCGGAAAAGATCTCGAAGCAGAAGAATGGGTGCTGGGAAGTACGGGCACTCTGCATCTTGCGAAAGTTGGAAATTATGAGTATCAAGATGGTATGGAAGAAGGATTTACGCAGAAGGCAGTTACGAATGTGAATATTTCCGGCGGAAAAGTTTATTTCGATAATGTTCGTGCTACTTTCGGTGGACGTCAGGGATATTACACGACACATAATTCGTATGTGGCGGAAAATGATCCCACACAGTGGGCGACAAAAGATGCTTCTGCCATTTTAGGATGGTCAGGCGGAATCGATGAAACATTCTTTACTGAAACGCAGAATAATTATGGGAAAGGATACCGAAATCTTTTCCAGAATTCCGGTGAAGCGACTTTAACCATTTCAGGGACAGGTCAGCTGCGCATGGGAGTGAATGCCCTTTTAACTGGTGTGGCAGCGGGTACTTCTTTAGTGGGTACCGGTGGAACTATTATGTTTGACGCACAAGCGGCCAGCGGATTAAATATCTGGATGAATGGAAATGAACATCAGTTGGATGTCGGAACGATTTATTTTAACTCGATTAACCTGAATGGCACGACGGTGGATATTTCACGTCCGCAGGATTTAGAAGTCGGAACGTATAAATCGGATATTGCCCTGATGACTGGAAATGGACTGGATGAAAACGGTGATTTGTCGACGAACTCGAATATGAATTTTTCCGGTACGATCGGCGAAAGTAACCGTTTTTATAATGTAAGCCTGGAGTCGACGGATGGTGATAAAAGCAAGCAGAGTCTTGTGGTAAACATGAAAAAGACTTTTGAAGTGGATGATAATGATGGAAATATCGGCAAAAATAAGGAAGAAATAAACACGATTATCCACCATTTTGATAATGAAATTTCAGAAGAATGGACAGAAATTCTTAAAGAAGATGATTACGTGACACGTCATCAGTCAGCGGATCTGTTTTTAGGTGCGATTCACGCCAGCATGGCCAGTGTGCAGGTGCAGCGGATCAGTACGCTGAATAATATGATTGCGAATCAGCTGTACATGGAAGATTCTGGCCGTAACTGTTATGCTCAGAAGTACCGTGAAATGTATCAGTGTGGTCCAGGCAATCAGGGTGTGATGTATGACCAGTATGGAAACGCGTATCCTGCTTATGGAAATGAAGATCCTTATTGTCATCGGAGATTTGAAGTCTGGGCTCGTGCGTATGGTTATACTGGTGATACGGAAATGCGTCATGGATTTTCAGGGTATGATCAGGAAACTTTCGGTGGAGTCGTCGGAATACAGTTTAATCCAAGAGAACACGTTAAACTGGGGTTCTATTATGGTTATGCAGATACGAGTATTGAGACGGTCGCGAGTATGGGACAGGCTTCTGTCAGCTCGACGGATAACACGATCGGCTTTTATCTGAAATGGAATTCCCTGGTTCGTAGTGGTTATCATTTATTTAATATGAATTATTCGTTCAGTGATAATGAAGCCATGCGTACGTATAAAAGTAATTCATTCTCATCAGAATATGACAGTAACATGGGCTCCATTTACTTCGAAAAAGGATGGGACTGGTGCGTCTGTGAACGCTTTACGCTGAATCCTTATCTGGGTTTACAGTATGTGCATTATACCGCGGATCCTTTCCAGGAAAGAGGAATGGGGCTTGGCGCAGAGTGTTCTCAGCTGAATGATCCTTTACGTCTGAGTGTCGATAAACTGCGATATGATTCCTTGCGCTCTCAGATCGGTGCACGATTTGTACTGAACCTGATTCCGAGATATATACAGAGTTGTGATCCGTGCTGTTCACCTGACATGATGTGTACGAATACCCCTGCGCTGATGTGTTCGAATCATGACCTGAAGCTCGTCTTTAATGCCGCATGGGTTTATGAATGGCTGGATGGACAGGCGGATATGAATGTTACATTCCCGGGTTATGCGGATCAGTATATGCCGAAATACCGAGTGTTCGGTAATGGTGGTGGAATATCATGGGCGAATCTGGGTGCGGGGCTTAATTATACCTTCCGTGATCGCCTGACACTGGGTGCGTATTATGACCTGTTTATTAACAGTTATACCACCGTTCATTCGGGAACCGCGGCGGTAACGATCGCGTTCTGATGGAAACGATTTAACGATAATAAATAACGTTTTTTCTCAAAAAAACCGACAGATATAATATCTGCCGGTTTTTTTTGTGTTACGCGCACAATAAAATTCCGTTTTATGGTTTTTTGTGTGAAATAATTTTGGTTTTATACTGCATTTATCCCCGATGCGCGATAAATTTCCGGTTTTCTGGTATTTTTACTCTCTGAAAATGCCGGTTTTCAGAGCCGCATAAAATGGAAATTTTAAAGAGGAACCAGTATAAATGAAAGGAGAGTGGATTTTAATGCAGGAGCAAAAAAGCAGAGAATCGGGAGAGCTGGAAAAACTGGATGCGCAGATCGTAGAGTTCATACGGCAGCGGGCGCAAAAAGTGTGTGAAGAAAATGGCGTGAAGCCGGTGCCGATAAAGAAAGCGGTGCTCGAGACGATTTGTCGAGATATTTCCAGTGCATGTGATGAACTGGTGGTGCCCCGACGCGTGGCGTTTTTGGGACCTTTTTACAGTTATAGTCACCTGGCGTTAATGGATTATTTTGGAGTGGGAGTAAGTCTTTCCCCGGTGACGACGATTTCTGCGGTTTTTGAAGAAATAGAGCGGAAACAGGCGGATTTTGGCGTGGTTCCGATGGAAAATTCGACAGATGGCGGAGTGGTGGATGCGCTGGAATCTTTTGTACGGCATCCAGTGAAAATATGTGGAGAGGTGAGGATTCCGATACATCACTCTTTGGCGGCGAAATGTTCCCGAGCTGAAATTACGGAGGTGCACAGTAAACCACAGGTACTTTCGCAGTGCAGGCACTGGCTGAATCGGCATTTACCGGGCGTACGGGTGGTGGAGGCTCCCAGCAGCGCAGATGCTGCGAAGAGAGCGGCCAGTAAAAAGGGCGTCGCGGCGATTACCAGTGAAATGGGTGCGAAAGCGTATCATCTGAAAGTGCTGGAAAAAGCGGTGGAAGATAATCCGAATAATTGCACGAGATTTGTTGTTTTGGGAAATGTGGAAACGCGAAAGACGGGGCGGGATAAAACCACATTAATTTTAGAACTTCCGCATCAGCCGGGTGCACTGGCGGATGCGATGATGGTTTTTAAGAAAAAACACTTAAATTTAACGTGGATTGAGTCGTTTCCGGCGCCTGGAACTTTTAGTACGTATTTATTTTTTGTGGATTTTGAAGGGCATGAGAGTGAACTTAAAGTGCGTCGCGCCCTGACGATGCTCCAGAGTAAGGCGTGCCGGGTGAGTGTTTTGGGGTCTTATGCCCGATCGAAGGACTGAGTTTTTGGTGGAGATTTATGAAAAAGGGAGAAGTTTTATCTCGATGCACGATAAAGAACTTTCCCCAGCCATTTATCGCTAGAATGCCTGTTTCGGAAGCGTAAAAAAAGGAAATTTAGGGTTTCCGGTGGGGGGACGTTACTCTGCTGAGGTGTCATTTAGAATCGCAAAAGACGGAAATTTAGAGTGGAACCAGTATATGCTTGGCGTACTATAAATTTTGCTTTCGAAATATTTTTGATTTTTTAGAAAATGCACGGTTAAATTAATAAAAAACGAAAATTTATTATAAAACTGGTAATTTAAAGAAAAAGTGTATATGTTTTATGAAAATTTTATCAAAAAAGGGATTTTTTTTGGAAAAATTTTTATATGAGGGGAAATAATACTTGCAATTTAGAAATATTCTTGGTATGCTATAAAAAGTGAGGGTTTCCAGGGTTTATGTTTGAAGTGCGGTTAATTTCTGTTTTGGGCATTTTGTGTTGGAAAAACACATGTGGGAAGCCTGGGACGGAATGCGATTTTGAGCAAAATCCTTTTATAAAAAACCTTTCATGAAGGATCTGGGGAGATTCACGCTGTCGTAGTTTTGCGTAAAAGGAAGATCGTCTTTCCTGGCGGGAGGAGTTCTTTATCTATTTTTACCTTTACGTAATTGAAAAGACTGCGATATTTCTGTGCGAAATGGCCGTCTTTCAGTAAAAGAAGAACTTGTCCATAATTTATTTTAAAGGAGTAGAATCATGAAAAGAGGGCTTCAACTATTGTTGGCAGGTCTGTGTGTGGTGCTGGCTGGTACCACGGTACTTGCTGACGCTCCATGGCAAGTGACGAGGGTAACGAAACAGGATGAGGGCGGCAAAGTTTTGCGTATCATGCTGGACGTAACCACGACAGATGCAGTGAACTGGAGTAATTTTATTGTTGTAAATGAGCAGGGCGAGAAAATCGCAGACGCTCCGACGTACAACAAAAAGCAGTCGTTTGTGGAATTCCAGGGAGACTGGTCAGATATGATCGGTCGTTATCTGGAAAATGGAGACGTGCGAGTACCGCTTTTCCAGATGGATGCTCCGGTGGAAGTCACGCCGGCGGTGGCCCCTGAAATTCCGGTGGTGGAAAGGCCGGTGATTCCGGAAGTACGGACGCCAGTGGTTCCGGAGGTGCGGACACCTGTCGTGGTGGAAGACGTGGATCGCCCGGTGTATGTGGATTCTCCCCGAGATGTGGAGCATCGTTATGTCGGTGACGGACGGCGGGATGTATATCATCACGGTACGGGCGGACATACGACGCATGTTCACGGGGACAGAGATGTTCATCACCATGCGGATGGAGACCATGCGCATCATGGAAGTGGCACTCATGTTCATGGAGATGGCTGCGGATGTGATAAATGTGCGGCCAGTCATGGAAGCGGGCATGGCGCGGGCTGTGGCTGTGAGAAGTGTGTGGCCAGTCATGGAGGTCATGGTGGCGGCGGAGATGGCTGTGGCTGTGGAGGTTCAGGCTGCGCGGACTGCGGAAAAGATAAGGCGAATCCCTGGGCGATCGATCCTTTAGGAAAAGCGTACGGCCAGGGAATGAAACTCGCCATGGGAGATGTGCCCGGAAGTGGTTCTGGTACGGGAAGCGGAAGTGGATATGGTACAGGATCTGGCAGTGGATCTGGAGATGGGTGCGGATCAGGACCTGGTGAAGGCACAGGATCTGGTGACGGCGCAGGGCCTGGTGAAGGCTGTGCGGATGGCTGCACGGATGGACCTTCTCCGGAAGAAGGCCCGAATCCGAATGAAGCCACGGGTCCGAATGAGGGAATGGGACCGAATGAAGGTAATGGTGAAGGCGAAGGTTATGGTCCTGGCCCCGGTGGTGGTGGCAGGAACATGGCGAATATGCGGAACTTGGCACCGCAGTATAAACAGCGTGTGCGGAATCTTGCGCCGAAACTTAAGTTGCCGAAGGTGCCGACTTTTTATGGACCGGATATTTTGACGTATAATCCGCAGATTCCTTACTGGAATCCGAATATTCCGTATTATAGCCCTGGTTATGGTTACGGATATGGTGGCGGAGGCGGATATGGCGGCGGTAATGGCGGCGGTGGAATGTATCCCCCGATTAGCCTGGAGGGTGCTGATTTTGGGATTCAGAAGATGGATCCGGGAATGGTGCTTTATATTTCCTGTGGAGATGACCGGTCTTCTGGGAAGGTGTATCAGGTGGATGAACAGGGCCGGGTTTTAGGAATGGTGAATTTACCGGCCACGGCCACGGGTCTTGCGATGCATAAGGAGCATGGCCTGATATGTACCACCCCTCGAGAAGGCGGTAAAGTATATCGGATAGATGACGGCGGAGAAGTGGAACTGGTTTTAGAGGATGATTCGAATATGGTGCATCCGGTGGATGTGGGCGTGGATCCGAATGGTGATTCCATGGTCGTGGCGGATAATATTTCGAATAGTCTTCTTTTGACGAATACTGCGGGACGTCCTGCGGAAGTTTTCAAGAAATTTGATGGCGCGAATTTCCAGAATCAGAAAATGTCGGTGGCGATCGCCCGAGATAAATCGATTCTTTTAGGAACGGAAGGTAACCGTGGCGTTTATCGTTACACGGGCGTGGAATCCACACAGAGCACACCTATTTTAATGGATGCCGGAGCTGTCGCGGCGGATCCTGCCAGTGATCGCTGGGCGGCCACGCAGGGAAATGATGAGGTGGTGGTAATGGAGGATGACCAGAAAGTTGCGACATATAAGCTGCCTGCGGGAAAAGTGTTTCATTTAGATGGAATGCTGTCTTTTGCGCCTCCAGCGGGAGTGGCAGAGGATGCGCCGAATACGGGAGTCGTAGTCGCGATGCGTGATGCGGATGATGCGAATGCCGCACCGTATTTAATGGAATTTAAAACCACGCCCGAGGGAAAAGTGAATCGTCGTTTATTATTTGACTGGAAACAGGATAAAATGGTCGATTTTGTGGTCGGGCCGAGAATGTACTGGGAAAAGAATAAACGAGATACTTATAAAGGGATTTATTAATGAAGAATTCCTGACGTGAGGTGATAAGAAAACAGGTGTGTCGGGAAATATCCTGGCCGCCTGTTTTATATTTCGTGGTGGAGGTATGAGATAAGATTTTATACACGAACCGTTATACTGGTTCCACTTTAAATTTCCGTTTCTCCTGTCCGCCGACCGGCCGGCATTTTTGCTTCGCTGAATCTGCTTTAAGAGCTGCGCCGAACGGAAATTTAAAGGAGAGCCTGTATACGGCAGCATAAAACTTAATATTAAAATGGAATCAGTAAAATTTATAGAAATGCCTGGGTGTTATTTTATGTTGAGTGTAAAAAAGTAAACGCAGGAGTGGGATCATGTCTGTACAGCGACAATTTTTTATTATGATGTTAGCGGTTACTGGAATGATGTTTTGGGTGCTGGAAGTCAGGGCTCAGAGTGTTCAGCTGCCGACATTTTCTCGTACCGGAGTCAGTACGACAGTTTCTGTCCCTGATCGAGGAAGGGTGTATATGGGGGGAGTGAATCGTTCCGCGTATGGCTCTTCTCAGGGAGGAACGCCCTTTCTTCCTTTTCAGAACCGTTCTTCCGGACGTTCAAATTCTGTGAATGGAATTTCGACTTCTGTATATGTTCATGATTTTGAGGCCATGGAAGCAGATTTATTAAGTCGTCCAGGAGGAAATGCTGCGGTACCCCGGCGCGCATCCAGCCGACAATTTTTGAATGTACAGGATAATGTTTCGGTGCGTCGAGCGGTGACACAGGCGGCCGCTTCGGAGGTATTTTCTTTGGATGGCCGCGCGAATCGTGCGTTAAGGAATAAACGAAATGAAATGATGAAAGAAGAGCTGAATCTGTCGGTAAAAGAAAAAATATGGGAGAAAAACGTATCATCTGAAAAGAGTGCTGGAAAACGTTAAAAAACGTCTGTTTCACTGCGCGAGATGCGGTAAACGGTGGTTTTTCGTGTCTTGAAAAATGAGTCGCACACGAGCATCTGTTTTGCCTGTATTTCATGTTTTTTGTATCTGATATTTTGTAGAGTCAGTTTTTTTAGCTTTTTATTTTTTGCTGAAATGCTGATTTTTGTGGCCGTGCGAAACTTAAATTTAAAGTGGAATCAGTATATATATGAGTTCTGTACCTTCTCCGCCGCCCCTTCCGCCGCAAGTACCGCCGAAACTGAATGTGCCGGAACTTCCCCCGATTATTTCAGGTGAAAATGTATCTTCGGATGGAGAGAATTCCTCTGATTTATCTGAGGAAAATGCTTCAGGTAGTGGAATTTCTTCTGAACTGCAAAACTGGGTGAATCGGTTTAAGACAGATATGGAGAAGTTTAATTTTCGTAATGGCTGGCTGCGAATCGTGCTGGTGATAACTTCTATAATCGTTCTTTTTTTGTTAGTCTGGATACATCAGAAAACCATCGGAAAATATGCTGTTTTGAAGGATGTTTTAATTACGCAGAATCCATGTAATCAGGGGCAGGTGGAGATTTCTTTTGAAGTGGTAAAGCCTGGGCAGGTGTACTGTCGGTGGATGAATGATGGAACGTATACCGACATTTGTGACGATTATTTTCAGCCGGGGAAATATACACGTCCCTGGAGCTGGACGTATCATCCTGGAAAATCGATCGATATTTCTTTGTGGTTTCGAACATGGCTGTTTCGCCGAAATAAAACAGAGAGTTTTCCCACGACCAGAGATCTGGATATGGTGATTTTAATTGATACGACAGGATCCATGGATGAAAGTTTAAAAGAACTAAAAGAAAAGTGTGTGGATTTTGCCAAGAAAATCGCAAAACAAAATATTTTTCCACGTTTCGCATTAATCGGTTTCGGTGACAGAAAAGATGGAGAGTGGTTCATTATACACGATTTTACTGCGAATATCCAGGAGTTCCAGTGGAATGTAGGTAACTTAAAACGTTTTGATGGTGGAGATCTTCCAGAGTCTTCTCTGGATGCATTAATGGAAGCGTTAAATCTGAAATTTTCAGAAACGGGAATGCGCAAATTTTATTTAATTACGGATGCACCGTTTCATCCACAGACTGCAGACGGAAAAGATGCTCAGGCGGTGGGAGAAATGCTTCGGAAAAATCGTATTTTACTGAATGTGTTTTGTCGGCCACAGTATCAGAAAGATTATGAATCTGTTTATGGTGAATTGGGACGGTTTCTGGAAATCGAAAATTTTGGTAAAGTTCTCCGTGAAGGCCGTGTCCTGGAAGATTAACAGAAATTCTTGAGAGGAAACAGAAAGGCAGAAACGTGAAAAAGTGTCCGTGGTGTAATCGCGAAATTCCTGATAGTGTGGAAATCTGTCCTTATTTTGATTGTCACAGGGTGTTACACGGGCAGCCTGGGGTAAATTCTTATCCTTCTCAAATTTTGCCTTCTCCGAAAATACAGAATGTCTCTGAATCGTCTGGTGTTTCCCCGTATGGAGGCGGCGCAGGTGTTTCGTCCGGAGGAGTTTCCCCGTATGGAGGCGGTACGGGCGTTCCGTCCGGAGGTGTG
>JAUNBR010000010.1 GCA_030527015.1 Planctomycetia bacterium | reverse complement strand
AAAGCCTGCTTTCAGAGCCGCACAAAACGAAATTTTAAATTGGAACCAGTATATCGGTATGATGTCTGAATATTATATCTGGCGGCGTTTCGTAAGCGCGATAAAAAATCTGAAAATGGCAGGTGAATTTTTTGTGTTCTGAAGGAAATGCATCTCCGGTTACATAAATGGTAACGGAGAGATTTCATGTTATTCGGTGAAATGATGGATTCTTTGACGGCATTTCTGTTTAATGATATTTAACTTGAAAACGGTGTGAGTTCATGTCTTATAAATCCCTGCGGCAGTGTGTGAATGATCTGGAAAAAACAGGCCAGCTGGTACGTGTAAAGGCGGAGGTGAATCCGTGTCTTGAAATGGCGGAAATTCAGCGCAGGGTTTTTGCGGCGGCGGGTCCTGCGATTTATTTTGAAAGGGTGAAAGGTTCTTCGTTTCCGGCGGTATGTAATATGTTCGGTACTCTGAGCCGGACAGAATATATTTTTCGTGACGTGATAAAAATGCTTCCTCGAATTTTGCGTCTGGGAGTGGATCCGGCGGATATTATGCGGCGCCCGGGTTTTTACCTGAACTGGCGCACTCCGTGGCTGGGCCTGTGTTCTCGTCCAAAATTTACGCGGCGCGCTGCGGTGATGGAACGAGAATGTCTTTTGAGTGACCTGCCGCAGTTAAAATGCTGGCCCGAAGACGGTGGGGCGTATTTAACACTTCCCCAGGTATATACGGAAGATGTGGAAACGCCAGGAATTTTTGCGTCAAATCTTGGTATGTACCGGGTGCAGATTTCTGGAGGAAAGTACATAAAAAATACGCAGGCCGGAATTCATTATCAGATTCATCGGGGAATCGGAATCCATCACGCGAAAGCTCTGAGAAAAAATGAAAAATTGCGTGTAAACGTGTTTCTTGGTGGGCCGCCTGCCATGACTTTAGCGGCGGTCATGCCACTTCCAGAAGGAATGAGTGAGCTGCTTTTCGCGGGAATTCTGAACCGTCGGCGCATCCGTGTTATTTCTCCCGGAGATGGCCGGCCGGTGATTTCTGCGGACGCCGATTTCTGTATAAGCGGTTATCTGGAATCAGAATGCTTAATGCCGGAAGGGCCTTTCGGGGATCATCTGGGATATTACAGTCTGACACATCCGTTTCCTGCGATGAAAGTGGAGCGCGTGTTTCACCGCAGGGACGCGATTTTCCCGTTTACTGTCGTGGGGCGTCCTCCTCAGGAAGATACTATTTTTGGAACTTTTATTCATGAAATTACTGGAAGTCTGCTGGCTAAAACGCTGCCCGGGGTGAAGGCGGTGCACGCTGTGGATGACGCAGGGGTTCATCCTCTTCTGCTGGCGGTGGGACAGGAACGGTACACTCCTTATGAAAATATTCGTCGTCCACAGGAATTACTTACGCTGGCGAATATGATTCTCGGGTACGGTCAGCTTTCGCTGGCGAAATATCTGTTTCTCGTGGCGGGAGAAGATGATCCTCGGTTAAATGTGCGGGATATTCCTGCGTTTTTTCAGCATGTGCTGCGGAGAGTGAACTGGTCACGCGATTTACATTTTCATACGCGGACCACCATGGACACGCTGGATTACACGGGAGGTACTCTGAATCAGGGATCAAAACTCGTCGTGGCGGCGGCGGGACCGGTGTGCCGAGAGCTTCCGGAATTTTTGCTTGAGGAGGGTCTGGCTCTTCCTGAAGGTCTGGGAGTTTATGCGCCACGGGTTATAATGCCGGGAGTGCTGGTCATGTCTGCGGAAAAATGGCGAGATGAAGGACAGAGACATGATGGATTCTGCCAGCGTTTTTGTGAGGCATTTTCAGAGACGCACACGATAAATCGTTTTCCTCTGATTATTCTGGTGGATGAGCATTCACGCGCCACGAACAGTTTTCGCGATTTTCTTTGGACGGTCTTCACGAAAAGTGATCCGGCCAGTGATGTTTACGGAATCGGCGCATTTTATGACCGGAAACACTGGGGATGCCGAGGTTCTTTGGTTATCGACGCTCGAAAAAAATCCTTTCATCCTCCGGAACTGGAGGAGGATCCGGAAGTCACTCGGCGTGTGGACGCTCTGGCCGCAAAAGGCGGAGAGCTGCATGGAATTATTTAGCGGAAAAAGGACTAAAAAATTGAGAAAACGGAATTTTCACGATTCTTAAAACGTCAGCTTTTGTGGCCGCGCGAAACTCATACGGGGTCTGCTTCCATTTTTGTTTTGTGTGGCCATGAACGCAGATTTTCTCAGAAACAAAATATGCAGTGAAAGTGGAAATTTAAGTGCATCCATTATATTTAGGGTGAAATCAGCATAAAATTTTTTAATATAAACCGGGCGCCATTTATTGACACACAGATTCTCTGTGATATAATGAATCTGGTTCTGTTTTTATACCCGATACACTATAAAATTCCGCTTCGCCGGCATTTAGCTCCGCTGAAAAAGCCTGCTGTCAGAGCCGCATAAAACGGAAATTTAAAATGAAACCAGAATATATCGGTGCGCCGTAAAAACGGGTTTCCCCGGCCGCCGACGTGCCGACCTGTTTTTTAGATACATTTCTGTGCTTCCATGGTCATGAATCGGAAAATTCGAGAAACCACGACAAAATAATACATGATGAAAAAAAAGGAGTAAAAAATGTCACGGGATTTTGATGATACTTTATCGCCAAAAGACGTTTTTGGAAATGACGCTTCTCAGAGCGTCTTTTCGGGGAAAAATAATGCGGAGAACGGAGAAGATTTTATTGTCGTGGATGGGAAACGTTATGTTCGGGAAAAAACGCCCGTGGATATTTCTCAGGTTCCGGATCCGGAAGTAATGCGGGAAATAAAAGGGCCGCCGCGGCAAATTTCTCCGCTGGTGTTTTTGTGGCTGCTGTGCACGGACACGGTACCAATAATATTCGGCTGGTTTTTTGCATGTTTTGGAATGATTTTCGTGTGTGTTGTTACTGCGAATATTAATTGGCAGGAGTTCTCTCCGTTCGCTCGCTGGGAAAAAAGTGGCACGGCGGTTTTAATTTCCAGTGAAAGCACGAATCTTTCTATGAATGATGCCAAGATTTATAAGCATACTTTAGAAAAAATAGACGCCACGGGACAAAAACATACCGGGGAGTGTTTTTCGTCCACCGACATGAGTCCGCGGGTGGGAGAAGAAATGGAGGTGGAATGTCTAAAAGGGACGGAAACATACCGAATTCCAGGAACTAGTTTAGGTAAAATGGGAAGTATCAGGACGTCTTTCTTGATTTTAATTTTTGTTTTAATTTTTCCTATCGTCGGCATGTGTTTTCTCTTGAGTCAGATCCGAAAGGGTGTGCGAAACTGGTGGCTAATAAAATATGGAGAAGTGGCAAAAGGTCTGGTAACGGATGTTTCTCCCACGGGTACGCGGATAAATGAACAGCCTGTGATGCAGGTAACTTATGAATATTATGTGCGCGGAGAAAAATTTTTGGGTACCATGGCTTCCATGAATATCGACCGACTTACGGACGGTAAGTGTGAGGTACTTTTCGTAAATACTGAAAAACCAAAGAATATTTTTGTGCTGGATTTTTTTCCGAAAGGAATCAGAGTGGAAGAGGGTACCGGGGTGATAAAAGTCCACAGTTTTCTGACATTCCTGAATATTATGTTTAAAAGCCTGATATGGCTGGTGTTTTGTGGTATTTTCCTTTTGGAGCTGGCGTTCTGTTTTGGCCTGTGGAAATTTCCTAGTTTATAAATTTAAATTTTCATTTTATGCTGTTCTGAAAGAAGCATTCAGCTTCACTGAAAATGCTGGATTCAGAGCCGCATAAAGCGGAAATGGAAAGGAAAGCCAGATGAGTATAAAATGATGTCTGTTTTGGGTTTATGATTCCGTGGAGGTGATTTTCTGGAGGTCATACCATTCCGCTGCGTTTCCGCAGGAACCATTCCACGCATAAAAGGGTGAGCATAAGCATCAGAATCCAGCTTTTGTCCCACAGAGGCGTAAATACTTCTCGGCGTATCTGAAGGTTTTCTTTTTCCGCGGTAAACTGCTTCCATAATTCAGGAAGTTCCTCTGGAGAAACGGCTCGGCCACCGGTGGAAACGGCCAGAGATTCCATCAGCGCAGGGTCAGCCTGGGCGTTATCCAGTTCCATATCCACATGATAAACATTAAATCGGCAGCGTGTTTCACCGATCACCTGTCCGAGATGAGTGACAGACGCATGGATGGTGTAATCGCCTTCAGGTAATGAGGAAGCCAGTGATCCGACCATGGATTCTGTTCCGCGAGAAAGACGGATGGGAATGTGCTGTCCGGAGGGAAGTTCAAGAGATACATTCCATTTTGTTTTCGCATTTTGGTCGGTATTTTGAGAAGAATCGGGCATGGAATCCTGCAGGAGAATTTCGCCGGTGGAGAGTCTCGCGCCGACCTGAAATGAAATTTTTTGCTCGCGGGTGAAGCGTCTCTGATTTAGTGAAATCCAGACATTTCCTTCCAGCGTTTCATCTTTTTGTGCCAGCCAGAGGGTGAGCTGACGCCAGAAACGTTTATGGCTTTCTTCATGTCCGTGCATCCACCACCTCCAGGTGCTGTCCGCGGCAAAAGATATGACACGGCCTTTTCCGTAAGCCTGTTCGACTAAAAGGGGCACGTCTGTCAGAGTGCCATCTTCCTGCTGAATCTGTGCGTAAGCCAGAGTAATCGCTGCGGGCTTCAGGGAGTGAAATCGGTTCGCGCCATGAAGCGGGGGAAGTTTTCTCCACATCTCCAGCGACTTTTGTGGATCACGGTTCAGGGACATGACGAAATGAGCGTTTCCTTCTTCAGAGGGCATCATGGAAATCGGGACGTCCCAGTGCATGTCGGGCGCGACAGGATCTCGTGGGTTCAGGCGCTGTAAGCGGTTCATGGTGAGGGGAAATAAAGGGGCCAGAGGAGTGGTGGCGTATCCGCCTGAGCCGTAAGTCTGGAAACCGCCAAGAGTTAAGAGACCCGCACCTCGGGAAACGGATTCCGCCAGTTTCGTCATTTCGGCAGCCGTGAATGAAGAAGCGTCCACATCCCCTAATATATATACGGCATAACCCTGCGAAAGTTTCTGAAGTAAGTCCGCCGGCCTGTTTTGTGGTGCGCGCGCGTCCAGACGAATTACATCCAGCTGAATGTCGGCAGAGTGACCCAGAGAACGTTTTAGAAAACTCATCTCCGGACGAAAAGCACCTTCCAGGTAAAGAACAGAAATGCCGCCTTTTATGACATTTACGAAAGCTTCCAGGGAATTATTGGAAGCTGAAAGTTCTTCTTTCATGTGGGGAACGCGTAAAGAAAGTTTTACTTCTCCTGGCTGGCGTGGAATCCAGGAAAGTGTAACGGGAATGGAGTCATGGGCCTTCTCTGTTCGGACGGTGGTTCGTGCGACCATTTCCATTTCTCCTCTATGATTTTCCGCATGTAACTCCACCGGAATATCTTGTCCAGGAAAGCCCTCCACACGAATTCTTCCTGAAACGGTTAATTCATTTCCAACAAAAACGCGCTGATCCGCCAGTAAGTCGTCCACGGCCAGATCATGATTTCGGCTTTCTTGTTCCGGATGACCAAAACATACAGTATAAAGGGGAATTTCCTGGTGTTTTAACGTGTTTACGGCGGTCTGAGGGAATAAATCGTAAGGAGGAACGCTGCGCTGTGCTCCATCACTGAGCAGAATGACGCCAAGGATTCTTTGACCAGAAATGTGTGTCAGAGAATTTTGTATGGCCCAGCCGAGAGCAGACTGATCTCCGGAAGGTATGTTCGGTAAGGAGATGCTTCCGTTTTCGAATTTAAGAGGAGAAATACCTGCGTTAAACTGCCAGATGTAAGGACGAATGTTTTCAGACATGAGGTTTAGTTCTTTCTGAGAAAGACTTAACGCACGGCGCATTTCGTCATACCGGGAAGTGCCATGATCCGAGGCGTGATTCGCAGAAGAATTTTCTTCAGGGGAAGAAAGTAACTGACTGTCTGTTACAGACATACTGCGAGAGGTGTCTGTGAGAATAATGACACTTCCAGAGGTCTGCTGAATATCCCATGTACGTATGGTGGGGCGTAATAAAACAAGAATCAGCAAAAAAAGCATGATCGTGCGCAGTCCTGCCAGTATCCACCGCTGCCGTGTGGGGAGCGTGTACCATACAAAAACACCTAAAAGTAAAGGTGTTATGATGGCGAAAGCATAACTGTTAAAAATAGGTGAAAAAAACATATTTTATACCTGATGCACTATGAATTTCTGCTTCTCTGGCATTTTGCTTCGTGAAAATACCTGGCTTTCGGAGCCGTAAAAACGAAATTTAAAAGGAGAGCCAGGATATATCCGGCGCACGATAAGTTTTTTGTTTTTTCAGCTGGTGATACAAAAAAATCAGTTTCGGTAACTGCTGAAAATGGAAAATTAAAATGAACTCCGTATATTATTTTGCGGTCCGATAAAAATTATTTGAAAGCCATATTTCCAGAATCATACAGATTAAAAATAGGATGACGAGAGGAGTATAAAGCTCGAAACCGATTCTTCCGGCGGTAACTTCCCGCTCAATTTGTGTGAAATTCTTGGCAAAACGAATCGGGTGTTCACCAAAAATTATTCTTAACTGGGAAGGTGAAATTTTTGTCTGGAGTGTCTGTTCCAGAGAAGTATTTACGCTAAAACCACGAATGAAATCATTTTCTGTCAGAGTGTTCGTTTCCGAGAAAGGAGATACACGATAATTGCCAGGCTTTTCCACCGCGGAAATATCTAAAAGATGTTCTCGGGTGTCAGCAGAAAAAGTAATCGGAGTATCCTGCGCCGTTCTTGGAAATGGGAAAATGGAATAACGATCATGGCGTGTTCCTGTCAGGGAAATGGTGAAAGGTATGCCGGCCAGGGTATTCGCGGAATTATCGGTTTCGCCTGTCAGCCACTGCGCCATGCGATTCATGAGGATGACGAAAACCCAGGATCCGTTTTGAGGAAGTAAATTCCATAAAGGTTTTTTATGATCATGAATCTGTGTATTATAGGGCGGTGTGCTCATGAATAATACTTTTCCTGTGCCCACGGTACGTTCCATGATCGCGGGATCTCCACCGGTGAATGAAAGGATGTTTTGTACGCCGGAATTCCATTTCCCCAGCTGCCAGTAACGGAAGATGGGAATTTGTGCCCAGGGAATAGAAAGTCCTGGTACGGTTAAATCTCGCATAACGGGGTGCTGTGTGGCACGTGTGGGCGCCAGCCAGACACCTTCCGGTCTGCGTGACTGAAATTCCAGTTTCGCAGGCATCAGCTGCTGTGCTTCTGCTGCGTTAAAGGAAGTAATATTATGAGCGTTCGGGCCTAAAAATAGTCCGAGACCTTTTCCCGCATTTACCTGATCAAAAATTTTTTGCCACACACTTCCGGAAAGTTCCGTGGGGTCTATTAACATAAAAGCTGCGTATGCATCCAGAAAATTAGTGTCTGAGGAAAAAGGTATTTTCGTGGGTTTTGTGGGGGAATCCGGCTTTTTTTCTGTTTTTATCGGAGTGGAAACATGCGGAGGTAAATCGGCATTTAAAATATCCATAAATTCTTTTTGTGAAATGACGTCACACACAAAACGTGAATGTTCCTGCTGCAGATGAAATGTCGGTGCCAGGGCCTGTTTTACAAAAAAAGTAAGCGTTTCTGCGGGTTCCGGTGCCACGAGTAAAATGGGAATGGAGGGCATTACTTCTGCTGTGAAAAAACGACGATTATCGGAAGGAAGTGCGTCGGTGCCTGTGATTTCCAAAAATCCCTGATTCGGTCCTGTTTCCAGATCTCCGACAAAAAAATCCATTTCCACCGTTTCCCCATGACGAATAAAAACAGAATGTTCGTCTCTTTTTTGTGGAACCCCCTCTGCGTCCAGCATATAAACGGAAACCGTTTTCTGTGAGACATTTTCATTTCGCTGAAGAGGAAGAGAAGAACTTTCAGAGGTGGGGTCTTCTTTTTTTTCTTCAGGAATTATTTTGGACGGTGCTGTGAGAGTGCCATTTTGTGAAAGTAAACGTGTTTTAATGTGTAAAGCTCCCCCTTCCACGAAACGTGTTTTGGGAAGTATCGGGATGTCCAGTGTGTCATTTATAATGAAATCTGCTCCCACATCTATAATATATACCGCCACATCTGAATATTTTTTCATGAACGCCTGAAATTCTGTCTTTAGACCGGAATTCCAGGGCATTTCGGACATGTCTGTAAAAATAAACATTTCGCGGCGCGGAAGTGTGGAGTTTTCATATAATGGTAAAATTTCATAAAGTGTCTCCAGCAGAGATTTTCCTGTACTGGAAGTCTGAAGCCGGGAAAGTTGGCGTGCGGCTTCTCCCCGATCTGGGATAAAACCACGTATCCCGGGTTTTGTGGAAATAACCGCGAATTCACTGTTTCGGGGAAACTGTAATAATAATTTTTTTCCGATTTCCTGTGCGGCCTGAAGTCGGGAAATATTTTCATAACGGTACTCCATCCTTACGGAAGTATCAAAAAGTAAAATGACGGCGGTGGGAGAATCTCCGCCGGGAGTGTATCTGGAAGAATGTAAACTCGGACGTGAAAAAATAAGTATCAGTAATAAAATGAGAAAAACACGCAAAAAAAGCAGAAAAAGATGCCGCAGAAGCAGTGTACGTTTCTGCGGTTTTTCCTGTGATTTCAAAAAAAGAATGGCAGGGAAAATGATTTTTTGCGGTTTTTGGCGCATCCACAGGTGCAGCAGAATCGGAACGCCGATCAGCGCAGTAAAGATCAAAAAAAATGGATTCACAAAAAGCATAATGAAAATCTTTTTTATTATACTGGCTCTATTTTAAATTTACGTTTTGCGTGACCACGCGAGCACATTTAGATGAAAATATACCGGATTTATGTTAAATATCTGTTTTGTGTGGTCACAAAAACCATATTTTCTGTTCAGTCGGGATACAGGAAGGAAAGCAAAAATACCAGGGAAACTGAAATTTTTGAGGGAAGCTGAAAATTATAGTGTGTCCAGGTATATACTGGTTCCACTTTTCAGTTTTGTGCGGTTCTGAAAGCAGGTATTTTCTGAAAATCTAAATGCCAGTGAAGCGGAATTTTATAGTGTATCGAGTATAAATGTATCCGGAATAAAATTATCTGTTTTCCAGCTGTGCCCATATGGATGAAATGGCGCGGCAAAAAGCGGCACATCCTTCTGTATAATGGCGATTTGTCGTGGCCGTTTTTCCCAGATGCGCAAAATGATCGGCTTCTGATAATTTCAGTGTATGCTGGTTTCCCACACTGGTGCGTAATTCTTTATAAATCTCGTAAAGTACTTCTGTTATTTTTTCATCACATGCGGCAGAAAAAACACGGTACGGACCTTTTCCTAAAGGACGCAGAGAAAAGGCCTCTGGTGCCCGGCGCATATTTAACATAAGCACTATAAAAATGAGGGTTATCAGCAGTAATAATAACGCACCGATTCCGATGAAAATATTTTGGAAGGAAAAAAGAAACAGTAAAATGGTGAAAGAGCCCAGGATGCCGAGAGTCGTCCATGCCCATACGGGGATGGGGGAAGGATCAATTATCGTGGAGGTTACCGTTTCTTCTTGTTTTAAGTTATGATTTTTTTGTGTGGGAGAATGTGTATTTTTTGGAGAAAGTTCAGCGGGAGTTTCTTTTTCCATTTTTTGAGTGCCTAAATATTTTACAGTCGTTATGGTAATATTATCTGGTCCGCCACGTAAATTCGCGAGATCCACCAGAACCTGAGTGGCTTCCGGTAAAGGAAGAGAATGAAGAATTTTCCCCATTTCATCATCATGATTCTCGAATTGGCCAGAAAGCCCGTCACTACACAGTAAATAAATGTCGCCCGGTAATAATTCCCATGGTCCCTCCAGCGCGACCTGTACTGTGGGATTTACTCCCAGGCACCGAGTGATGATATTTTTTTGAATCGTTCCGTCAGGTTTTTTCCCGCTAGCCTGAGCTTCCCAAAGAAGGCTGTGGTCAAAAGTCATCTGCTCAAAACGTGTTCCCCGTAAACGATAAACCCGACTGTCGCCGACATGCCCGATAACCGCTCCTTCCGGTAAAATCAGAAGTGCATCACAGGTGGTACCCATACCACGGTGACCGCTGTCTGCATTTCCACGGATATGTATCTGATGATTCGCCTCTTCGATAGACGTACGAAGAGATTCTGCCGGCGGAACTGCGGTTTTCTTAAAATAAGAAAGTGGAATTAAATCTGTCGCGAGTTTACTGGCCAACTCTCCGGAGGCGTGGGCACCCATTCCATCTGCGACAATAAAAAGGTGCCCGCGCTGATTCCACTGAAACTGATCACGGGCTAAAATCTCAGCATGAGCGTCCTGATTATTAGAACGCCGAAGTCCGAGATTACTTATGGTGCAGTATTCCAGACAGTTTTTCCAGATGTTTTCGTGGGATTTCATTTTATGTTTTGGATAAAAATATAATAAAAAACGAAAAAGGGAAGAATACAAAAATAAAAAATATGTACGGATGCCACAGTAAATTTAAATTTTATGCGGTCACGGAAACAGACGTTTCGAACATCTCGAAATGCCAGAAAAGGTATTTTTATACCCGATGCACGATAAAAATCCGATTTTCCTGTCCGCTGAGAGACAGGCTGACATTTTTTGCTTCCCTGCCAGACAGGCTGGGTAAAAATACCGGTGCTTTCACCTGCTTTCAGAGCCGCACAAAACGGAAATTTAAAAGAGAATCAGTATAAATTAAAGTATAACTTTTTTTGCGAGAAAAACCACCCCCTGAAAAAGGATAATATTTTTTATGCTCGATGCACTATAAATTTCTGTTTCCCTGGCATTTTGGGGGAAGTAAAAATGCCGGCCTGTCGGCGGACAGGGGAAGAATTATATCGTGCATCGCAGATACAAAATATTTTTTTGTTCGGTTTTTTGAATTTTATTTAATTATGTCTGTAAATGTTCTAAAAAATACTGTACTGGAAACGCTCTGTCATTACCTAAAGAAAGTAAAATTTAAATTTATTTAGTGAAGGATAATTTTGTACTCATAATTATGAAAAATTTTGCAATTTTTCTGCAAAAATTATTTTTGTGCGAGATATGATAAAAAATATAATTGCAATTTACGTGTTTAGAAAAACTGAAAAAAAGTCGACATAATTAATATAATTAAAAATATACTGATTTTTAATAAATTCCACGGAAAAAGGCTGGAAATTTCCATAAAATCGAAAAATCTTTTGAAGTTTACTTGAAATTTTGGATTTTATGAGTAAAATTAAATGAGTAATGTGGAAATATTATTTATTGTTTTTTAAAAAAAGGATTTTGTTTGTTTTATCCTGGTTCCACTTTAAATTTCCGTTTTGTGAGGCTCTGAAACAGGCATTTTCAGTGAAGCAAAATACCGGAAAAGCGGAATTTTTAGTGTATCGGGTATATTATTTTTCTGAATAAATTCGTATTTTGAATTTATTTTCTGGTTTACAAGATATGGGTGAGCTGTGTGATTTTTGCAAAAGATAAATATAAAATATGCAAAAATGCTGGAGTCAGCGACTTTCTTCATGTCATCAGGCTTTTTATGCTGACGACACTCACTCTCGGTACGTTTTTATTTTTAAGTTATGGCATTTTTATTTCGCAGGTTTTTTCGTCAGAATACTCAGAGAGTGAGCAGAAAGATCCCTCTATTATTTTTGATGCTTCGGTAAAACATGCTAAATCTGAAGTAAAAACGGAATCTCTAAAATCTGTTTTATCTGAAAATTTAATTTTTTCTGCGAAAATGCATCCGTGGGGACAGTTTCATCCAGGAGCCTGGCGTCTTACGAAAATGTGTGTGGAAACTTATGAGAAAAATAAGGAGGCAGACCGAATTACGTGCACGGATGTGTATACCACGCTGCAGAGTCTGGAAAATGATGAAGTTACATGTGTGGTGGAGTCTTTTGTAAATCTGGCAGGAAAAAAAGTTAAAATGGATCCGAAAACGCGGATTCAGGGTTTTCATGGTCTGGAAAAATCAGAATTTAAAAGTTATCAGGTGCAGAAATCGGAAAGTTTATGTGTCGGGGGAGTTCCTGTAACATGTGAGGTGGTCTGTTTTTCACATACAGACGAAAAAGTTAAGAAAAATGTTCGGATCTGGGTTAATCGTTCTTTATTTCCATACATTTTTAAGAAAGAGGTTCGGATTCAAAACATGCAGACAGGTGAAATGGAGGAATTAACACGTCTGGAGGTGACGAAACTTAATTGCCAAATTGCGCTGTTCGGAAAAATATTTAAAGGGTTTCAAACAAAAATTGACACTACTTTTTCTTCGCGGACGGTAAATTCGGTGCTGGTTTCGTCAGGGGAAATACCGGGCGGTGTGGTTTCTCGTGTTTCACGAGAAATGGATGCGGATGGAAACCTGTTACAAGTTTCTTCGGGAGAATTAATAGATTTCGGATTACATGAAGAGGATTTTCAGAATGATTTACAGTGTAAAAATTCTGTTCGTTTTGCCCGAGGTTCTATTTTTCGGCCTTCTGTATCATCGCGGACTGCTGCCGAGGCACCTAAAACGTTACAGTTTACACTAAATCTTACGAATAAAAAATCGGGAGAGTCTAAAATTTCCGGAGTATATCAGGAATCAGGGGATTTTATTCGTTTTCGTGATCGATTATTGCAGAGAAATCGAAATCGAGAGCTGGTAAAACAGAATGTGTCGGAGGAAGAAGCAGAGCAGGCAGAAAATCAGGCAAAAGAAAGTTCGGAAACGAATTTTGAAGAGAAAACAGAGGGAGTATTTCGTTTTGATTCTCGCCCGGAAAGATATAAAAATCTGGATCGTTCGGAGGAAACTTATTTAGAACAGGTGCCGCCTTTTGCGACAAAAGACATGGAAGAGAATGATTCCCAGAAAGAGCGAAAATCACCGCTTTATCAGATTCGTAAACGAGATATAAGGAAAAAAAAGCAGGAAACCGGGAAAATTGTTGCATTTTTGGATTCACTGGAACGTGAATTAATATATAAATATAATACTTCTGGAAAAGAAGCGTCTGAAAACGCGGAACTGTCAGTGGAGAAACCCTCATCTGGATCTGTGCGCCGTACGTCATGGCGTAATCACTGGCGTGCTGCCATTATGGGCGAATAATTCTTTTGTGAATTTTAAAATTATAGTACATTATAATTTTAATTTCTTACATCATTTTTTCTGAAGACAGGAAGAAAATTAAAATAGAATCTGGTATAAGAATAGGGAAATGGAGCGCCGGGCTCTTGACAAGCATTCTATTCTTGTTATAATCGCATGTTGTATTTATTTTGTTTTGTAAGTGGCATGTATATGTAAATGGTCATTTTTGATTTATAACGTATGTCATGCTGGAAATGTAAGATGAAGAAAAAGGTGAGTCATGGCCGTTCCAAAACGTAAACACTCGAATGCGCGTACCGGTTCACGCCGCGCACACGACGCAAAAAAAGCGAAACAGATTTCTTATTGCTCAACTTGTCACTCCGCAGTTCCGACGCATGTGGTATGTCCGACATGTGGGAGTTATATGGGACGTAAAGTGGTGGAAGTCGAGAAATAATAAAATGTTCTTGAAGTAAAAGTGTGACGTTCTGTATTTGTGCGGTACGTCACTATTTTTATAAAGGGAGAGGACTTTTGTCGGGTACCAAGATATAATTTTTATTGGGCGCGCTAAAGTTTCTGTTTTCTGGCATTTTGCGCTGTCTGAAATACCTGCTTCTGTGGCTGCACAAAACGGAAATTTACGGTGAAGTCTCTGGATAAATTTTTATGCTGTTTTTTCGTCCAGATACTTTCTGAGTTATCTGTAAAAATGGAATAAAATCTGAAATTCGAGGAATTTTATGGAAAAAATTGCTTTTTTATTTCCTGGTCAGGGTGCTCAGTTTGTGGGAATGGGGCGTGGGTTATATGATACTCTTCCGGCGGTGAAAGAACTTTTTGATGAGGCGGATGCATTACTTGGTTTTTCGCTGTCCAAGATATGTTTTGAGGGGCCAGAAGAAGAGTTAAATTCCACGGTGGTGAGTCAGCCGGCGATTTTTGTTACGAGTCTTGCTGCGCTGGAGTGTTTAAAGGAATCTCGGCCGGAAGTGGTGGCGAACTGTGGTGCGGCGGCAGGTTTAAGTCTGGGGGAGTATACTGCGCTGACTTTCGCGGGAGTAATGGAATTCGCTGATGCGCTGCGTGTGGTTCAGAAACGTGGGCAGGCCATGCAGGCGGCGGCGGATGTGACGGCCGGCGGTATGGTGAGTTTACTGGGACTGGATGAATCAGGTGTTCGCGAAATGTGTGAAAAAGTGCGCGGAGCAGATATTCTGGAACTGGCGAATCTTTTATGTCCTGGAAATAACGTGGTTTCTGGAACAAAAACGGCGTGTGAACGTTTAGTGGAGGAAGCTGAGAATTCCGGTTCTGCACGGGCTGTTCCTCTGGCCGTGGCGGGTGCGTTTCATACGGAGATTATGAAGCCGGCGGATCAAGTGCTGGAGGAAGCGTTACGAGAAGTGTCTTTCCGTACGCCGCGAATTCCTGTCGTGTCGAATGTTGACGCGAAAGCACATATGGATCCGGACGAAATTCGTAAAGTTCTGGTTCGTCAGGTTCTGTCACCGGTTATGTGGGAAGATTCTGTCCGAAATTTAATGTCGGAAGGCTATAACTGTTTTTATGAAATCGGGCCGGGCCGAGTGTTACGAGGACTGCTGAAGCGAATAGACCGAAAAATGCCGGTTCAGAATGTGGAAGTATAAGAAAAACTGGACAGGCGAGTTATCTATTATATATTATGCCCGATGCACGATAAAATGCGGTTTTTTTGGTATTTTTGTTTTGCTGAAAATGCCTGCGTTTAGAGCCACATAAAACGGAAATTTAAACGAGAACCAGTATTATGTACCCGATGCATTATAAATTTTCGCGTTCCCTGTCCGCCGACACCAGACCGGTATTTTTGTTTCGCTAAAAATGTCTGCTTCCGGAACCGCACAAAATGGAATTTTAAAGGAGAACCTGTATATAAAATAATATGGTGTTCCAGATTTTATTTTGACGCACAGTGAATTTTGTTTTACGGGCATTTTTGAATTTTTGTTGATTTTTTCGTGGTGGAGCGTATATACTGTTTTTACTTTAAATTTCCGTTTTGTGCTGTTTTTAAAGCAGGTATTTTCAGCGAAGCAAAATGCCGAAGAAGCGGAAATTTATAGTGTATCGGATATATAATATTCCGGATATAAAACGGGAACGGGAAGTGAAACCGGGAAAATGAAAATTTGATTTATGGAGAAAAAAATGGAAAATAAATATTCGCGATTATCCGTGGATCTGAGTGGAAGAGTGGCGATCGTTACGGGCGCGTCACGGGGAATCGGTAAGGCGGTGGCCCTGGCTCTGGCGGAAAACGGTGCAAAAGTTGCATGTGTGGCGACTTCACAAGAACGTTTAGTGGGAACGGTGGAAGAAATACGGGCACTGGGAGCGGAGGCGGAGCCTTTCGCGTGTAATGTGGGGGTTACCGCGGAGGTGCAGTCGGTGGTGGAGACGGTAATTGAGAAATGGGGTAAAGTGGATATTCTTGTGAATAATGCGGGAATTACACGTGACACGATGCTTGCCACGATGAAAGATGAAGACTGGGATGCGGTGATTCAGACGAATCTTCGCGGTGTTTTTCTCTTTACGCGGGCGTGTATCGTTCCGATGATGCAGAAACGGTATGGACGAATCGTGAATGTTTCCAGCGTGTCTGGCTTAATCGGGAATCCGGGGCAGGCGAATTACTCTGCTTCAAAAGCTGGTGTGATCGGTTTTACGAATACGGTCGCGCGTGAATATGCGAAACGGAAAATCACGGCGAATGTCGTGGCTCCTGGGTTTATTTCCACGGATATGACGGCGGTTCTGAATGAAATGATTTTAACGGAAGCAAAAAAACGGATTCCGCTGAATCGTGTGGGAGAGCCGGGAGATATCGCGGATGCGGTATTATTTTTGGCCAGTGAAGCCGCGAGTTATATTACAGGGCAGGTTATTCCCGTGGATGGCGGAATGACGGCATAAAATTTTTATAGGGTGTTATACGAAACTTGGTAAATTGGGGAGTTTAGGGATAAAATGGGTGGTGTTTAGAGTCGTATGATATGAAAATTTAAAAAGGAAGATGGGTGTTTTACGAAAGTGCCTGGCCGTGTGACAGGACGAAGAGGGATTTTAGGGGGAGTAATCATACATATTTATGGAGAAATTTTTATTTGATGTGAAAATTTCTCTTGCATAAAATGAAATGATTTGGTAAACTTCTGAATTATAAGAGGTATATGCTTTTACTCGGTGTAAACACGAATGTGGTTTTATGCCTGACACACTATATATTTTATATTTTTGCTTTTCGGTATTTTATGCTCGATACACTATAAAATTCCGTTTTCCTGGTATTTTTGCTTCGCTGAAATGCCTGGCATTTAGAGCCGTGCGAAACGGAAATTTAAAGTGGAACCTGTATAAAATGCGGATGTCAGGGATATAAAAAGTGAAGATTTAAGATCTGATTTGTGCATCGGAAATGTGATAAATTTTCATTTTTTCCGTCCGCTGATGGGATTTTGCATCATTTATGGGCAGATAATTCTGGAGCTGAAGTATTAAGTCAGGTGTGAGTATGGGTAAGAGCGGTGCTCAAAATAATCTGAAGAAAATGTAATTTGGAAATGAAGAATAAAATATAGAAACAGGAGATAAAAAGTGGGTTCAGAAAGTGTAGCAGATCGAGTCGCGACAATTATCAGTGATCAGCTTGGCGTGAATAAGGAAGATTTAACTCCGGAAAAGGATTTTATTAAAGATCTTGGCGCGGATTCTCTGGATATCGTGGAGCTGGTAATGGAATTAGAGGATGAATTCGGCATCACGATTCCTGAAGAAGATGCGGATAAAGCACGTACTGTGGGAGATGTGATCGATTATATAGATACGGCCATGAATGGTAATAATTAAAGACGTAATCTTTTTCATCGGGAACACGATAAAATTCATTTTCCGGAGATTTTCTGAAGGACGAAACTGCTGTTTTGTCTGACGAAATGGACATAAAGATATGTGTTATTTATACCTGATGTACTATAAACTTCCATTTCTTGGGTATTTTCAGCGAAATGAAATGCCGGGGAAAAGGAATTTTATAGTGTGTATCGGGTATAAATCTGTTTTATGCGCGGTGATATATTTTCCCCTGTGTATACTGATTCTCATTTAAATTTCCGTTTTGTGCGGTTCTGAAAGCAGACATTTTCAGCGCAGCCTGCTGCTGGCAGAGAAACAAAAATGCCGGCCTGCCTGTGGCGGACAGGTGAAGCGGAAATTTATAGCGCCTGGTGTAAAATACTGTGGCGTCTGGTTTTCCTGGCAGAAATTTTATAGAAGCAGGAAATGAAGAACGGACGGTGATATACGTGAAATTTAGCGCAGGATACGGTGATATACGTGGAATTTAGCGCAGAATCAGGAAAATGGGATCAGAATCAAGAATAATAGGAAATGTCATAAATTTTTATGGAAAAAAGGTTCTGTTTTTATTTGATTTTCTGTACTTTTCTGTTTTGATGGGATTTTGAGAGATTCATTTTTATATGTGCGAGCGGAGGCGCAATTTGGTATGGAACGGCGGATAGTCATTACCGGAATGGGAATAGTTTCGCCATTAGGCTGTAAGGTGGAGCGTGCCTGGCAGCAGCTGTGTAATGGTAAAAGCTGTGGAAGTATGATTACGCATTTTGATCCGGCGTTATACCGATCTAAAATATGCGCTTATGTGGATTCTGATTTTACGACAGAAGGATATTTAGAGCATAAAGAAGTTAAGCATTTAGACAGATGTGAACATTTTGGAATCGTCGCGGCCATGGACGCGGTAAGGGATTCTGGTCTGGATTTTTCGAAAGTGGATCTGACTCGGTGTGCCAGTATGATAGGCAGCGGAATCGGAGGTCTTACGACTTTTGAGGAGCAGATGGAACGTCTGTGGGAGCGAGGACCGTCGAAGGTATCTCCGTTTACCATTCCACGAATGATTCCGAATGGTGTGGCAGGGCAGGTTTCTATTATATATGGAATGGAAGGGCCGAGTTTTTGTGTGACCTCAGCGTGTGCCAGCGCGAGTCATGCCATATCCTGTCTTATAGATGCCATTCGGCTGGGGAAAGTAGATGTGGGAGTTACAGGTGGAGTGGAGTCCACGATAAATAAGGTAACGGTTTCTGCATTTTCCGCGATGCACGCTCTTACGGAGCGTAATGAGGATCCGCAGCGTGCCAGCCGGCCTTTTGATAAAGACCGAGACGGTTTTTTGATTAGTGAAGGTGCTGGTATTTTGGTTTTGGAAGAGCTGGAACATGCAAAACGCCGTGGAGCGAAAATATATGCGGAAGTTTTAGGTTATGGTTCCACGTCAGATGCATTTCATATCGCGCAGCCGGAACCGGAGGGAAGGGGCGCGGCTCGGGCGATGAGTGAAGCACTGAAAGATGCAAAACTTAATCCAGAGCAGATCAGTTATATAAATGCGCACGGTACGAGTACGATTTTAGGTGATTTGGCTGAAACGAAAGCGATAAAGCTCGTTTTTGGTGAAGATGCGTATAAAATTAATATTTCCAGCACGAAAGGGCATATCGGTCATGCGCTGGGAGCCAGCGGAGCACTGGAGTTAATCTTTTGTGTTCAGACACTTCTGCATGGTGTGATTCCTCCCACGATAAATCTGGAAAATCCGGATCCGGAGTGTGATTTAAATTATACGCCGAATGTAGCGCAGCAGAGAGAGTGCCGATATGCGTTATCGAACAGTTTTGGTTTCGGCGGTCATAATAATACCTTAATTATCGGGAAATACGAGTAATTCCTGATATTTTGACAGAAATTTTGTAATTTTTCTTCCGGTAACATTTAATGGATAATCGGAAAGATCAGAGAATGCCACCCAGCGAATTTCTTCGCCGTCTGGCGTTTTTTTATGGAGTGTGGTGTATTTTGAATGCAGGATTCCTTCATAACAGTGAAGTGTGATCCGGTATTTTGTTACACTGTGTCGGAATGTGTGCAGCATGTGGCCTAAATGGATTTTTAGACCGGTGGTCGTGTGAATAAAGTCGGGCAGAAAAGTATCGGGTGTGGCATGTGGAGGAATTTCGGTGCGGGGAAAGTCCCATAACCCTCCCCAGCGTTTTTGGGGAGCGTAATGCAGAAGGCAGTATTCAAAAACATTTTTTTTAGATTTTTTCTTGGGCGTGGGGCGGCGAATAATTACGGCGGCTTCATGGCGGTTTTCATACTGTAATTTACGTGACGTGACGGGAATCTTTTCCACACAGTGATGGTCATAAGCTGCACAGAATTTTTGTAAAGGACATTTTGTGCAGGCAGGTTTTTGGGGAGTACAGATCAGGCTGCCGACTTCCATGAGAGCCTGGTTAATTTGGCCGGGAGGATATTTTGTGGTGGAGACCAGTTTTTGCGCATACTGCCAGAGGATTTTTTGTGCTGCTGCGCTGTCTGTGGGTAATTCCAGCGCATTCAGGCGAGCGAAAAGTCGGGCGGTGTTCGCTTCTAAAATCGGGACATGCTGATTCTGGGAAATGGAAAGAATGGCCCCGGCGGTATACCTTCCGATTCCTGGGAGTTTTATGACAGAAGTATAATCCGTGGGAAATTCCCCTGCGTATTCTTGCTGAATCATTTTTGCCGCGGCATGTAACTGACGTGCCCGACGATAATATCCCAGGCCTTCCCAGAGTCTTAAAACGGCATCTTCCGGCGCACTGGCCAGAGCAGAAATCGTGGGAAATGCCTCCATAAAACGTGGAAAATAATTTATAACCGTGGTAACCTGTGTCTGCTGAAGCATAATTTCACTGACCCAGATGGCATAAGGGTCTGTCGTTTCCCTCCATGGGAGCTTTCGGGCGGAATGAGAAAACCAGGTGAGGAGTTTTTTGTGTGGCATGAATTTCTATTTTTTGTATAAGGTTTATGTCTGACGAATAATTTTTTCTGTATTTATCCCCGATGCGCGATAAATTTCCGCTTCCTCGGGATTTTTGCTTCACTAAAATACATGTGACTTCAGAGCCGCAGAAAACGGAAATTTAAAGTGGAACCAGTATAAAGGAGAGTCAGTATATATCTGATAAGTTATAAATTTTTTATTTCCCTGAGTTTTCATCCGGAAAAAACGTTTCTCATGGCCATATAAAACAGAAATTTAAGGTGCACCGAAAGAGTATTTTTCGGTTTCGGTGTGTTCAGTATTTATGGAGTGAGTGAAGTGAAATGTAGACGGAGGAGAAATAAAAGTGTCATTCTGGAAATTTACAGAAACCGTCTTCTCGGATGAGTATTAGCTCGTCCAGCCAGGCCTCCAGCAGAGTCTGCTGGTGAACATTTCTCTGAAGTAATTCGATTTTATCTAAAGTTCTTGTCGCGGCGACTGCGGCCATTTCGGGGCCATGATTCCAGTTTTTAGCGGCTTTTTCCATAAGTTTTTTCTGTGAATGGAGAGCTTCAGAATTCTGCGTTTCCGGAAAATCAGAAAAGGTCGTGCTTCCAGACAAAAATCGTGCCAGGCGAGCATAAAAATTTGCTGTACATTCCATAATAAGACGGATACGATTTCTCTGAAGAGCAGGAACTTTTTTACTGCCAGCGTTTAATAGTTTTTCGATTTCCGCGGCTAATATGAATCGGTCCACATCTTTTTCTGCGAGCTGTTCCAAAAAACTTTTGCGAAATTCCCAAAAAACAGGATCTGCCATTTCCAGAGCTTTATGCAGACTTCCGTCTGCGCTGTGAATGATTTCCGAAATTTGCTGTGGAAGAAGCGCCTGTTTTTTTTCTTTGGCCGCTCCTTTAAGGGGAGATTCCTCTGCAAGTTTTTTTAAAAAAAGCTCTTCCAAAATGTCAGGAGGAAGTGGAGAAAAACGAATAATCTGGCACCGAGACCGGATGGTGGGTAATTGTCGGGAAACACTGGTGCCAATTAAAATAATCACGGCATTTTCCGGCGGCTCTTCCAGTGTTTTTAAAAGTGCATTCGCGCCTTCCAGATTTAGATAATCCGCATCATCTATAATCGCAATTTTTCGCTTTCCATGAAATGGCGTCATGGAAATTTCAGCGCATAATCCAGACTGCCGATTTTCCTTACTGCCAGTTAAAAGTTCCAGAGGAATGAAAGCTCGGTCTTCAGGTTTTTGGATATAATGAATATCAGGATGACTGCCTGTCAGGGCCAGACGACAGTCATTACACGTGCCACAGGGAGTCATTTTTTCCGGAGGATTTACTCCGCAGAGAAGCGTCTGCGCGAGCTTTTGCGCAAAAAGTTTTTTTCCGATTCCCGGTGGACCCGCAAATAAAAAAGTGGAAGCCAGTCTGTTTCTTATTAAAGCACGACGAAATATTTCCACATTTTGATCGTGTCCCTGAATGGTGTCCCAGGCCATATGTATTTATTCACTTTCTCCGAGAATGATCGGTACATTAAACGTCTTTTTATTTCTCATGATGACCAGCTGAACCGTATCTCCAGGAGAAAGGGTTTCGATAATCGTTAAAAGATCATCCACGGTTTTCACATCCTGTCCGTTAATTCCGACAATAAAATCTGCCGTGGCGCGATCTAAAGTCTGATATTCATAAACATATGGTCCCTGCTGGCGTTTTTTTGTAACCACTTTTGGACTGGAAAGCCCTGCTTTTTCTGCAGGCCCCCCCGGCTGCAGGCGGGTAATGAGCAGACCAGAATCTGTGTGCGTAACCTGCTCGATTCCTAAATTCGGACGCAGTACTTTTCCGTGCTGAATCAGCTGCGGAATGATCCGTGTCAGAGTATTCGCGGGAATGGCGAAACCCACACCTGCGCTGTCTCCGGAGCGACTGGCGATCGCCACGTTCATGCCGATCACTTCTCCGTGACTGTCCAGAAGAGGGCCTCCAGAATTTCCAGGATTTATGGATGCATCTATCTGAATTACCTGCCGAATCATACGGAAGCGTGCCTGACTGGGAAGGGAACGATTTAAACTGGATACGATTCCTGTCGAAAGGGTAAGCTCCAGCCCGAATGGATTTCCGATCGCGTATACTTTTTGACCGACTTTTAATCGGGAGGAATCTCCAAAACACACAGGAAAAAGTTCATCTTCCGGCGCGTTTATTTTGAGAATCGCGCAGTCATTCGCGACATCTGCTCCCACGAGTGTGGCAGAGTATGAATTACCATTAAAAAGAGTTACCTGAACCGCGTTCGCGCCATTTACGACATGAAAATTTGTTAAAATATGCCCGTCTTTATCCAGGATGGAACCGCTGCCTTCACCCTGAGCGACTGCTTCACGAAAAAAGAATTCCCGGCGGCTTTCGGTATTAATATACACCACACTCCGACTGGTCTGATCATAAACCTGGATATTTAGCTGTTCTTCTGGTGTAAAACCTTTCAGATATGCGGCGTTATCAATTTTTGTATGTGCCAGATGGACGGGTGTACTGCGTCTCGCATTTTGAGAGGCGCCAAGAAATGTGTCGAAATGAAGTCTCTCCAGAAAAATACTGGTAACTAAAGAGGCAGCCACCGCCGTGAAACAGCAAAAAATGAGCGTACTTTTATTCATGGTTTTTATCCTTTTCTTGAAATTTTCACGAAATAATGAAATTTCATATGATAAAAAATGGAAATCTTATACTGGTTCCACTTTAACTTTCCGTTTTGTGCGGCTCTGAAAGCAGGCACTCTCGGCGGAATAAAAATGCCAGAGAAGCGGAAATTTATAGTGTATCGGGTATAAAAACGAACATTTTCAGTTCAGTCTGCTACTGGCCGGAAAACAAAATTTCAGAGAAGTGAAAATTTTAGAAGAGTTATACCTGATGTACTGTAAATTTTCACTTTCCCTGTCCGCCGACACAGGCAGGCCGGTATTTTGTTCGCCGAGTGTGTCTGTTTTCAGAACCATATAAAGCGGAAAATTAAGGGAAAACCAGTATATATATTTTACATCTGTCAAAAATTTTGTCAAGGATTTTTTCTTTTTATTACCTCAATAATTCCTTCCAGGACCATTTCTGGGACAATTTCATAATGAAACAGTTTCTCATCCTGAAAAATATCTGAAGATAATCCCTGTGCAATAAATTTTGCATATCCGCCAGTAAGGAAAACATGAGGGGGCGTTACAAAATTCTGGCTTATTTTTCGGGTTAATTCTCGGATCATTCCCACCGTTCCCCAGTAAATGCCAGATTTTAGTGCAGACGGGGTGTCCTTTCCGATAACTGTGGGAAGGGAATCGTTTTCAAAAGACACCCGCGGCAGGGCGTCTGTGTAATGGTGGAGAGCTTCAGCTGAAATATTTATGCCAGGTAAAATCGCGCCGCCACAAAATGTTCCAGATTCTTGAAGAAGGTCCGTGGTGATGGCCGTTCCCATATCCACGATAATCGCTGCCCGATCTTTCTGGCGGTATTTATTCGCAGCCACCGCCGCCAAGAGCCGGTCCATTCCCACGGCCTGAGGCGTCCTGACGTCCACAAAAAGAGGAAGGTCCGTGTAATTTAATATCTGAATTTTATCTTGCGGCCGCGCTTCCTGAAGCCATTCCTGAAGTCGTGCCAGCGTGGGCCGGTGAACGCAGGAAATCCACCAGCAAAATGTATCTGAAAAATCTGAATCTGAAAAATTTTTTTGAATCGTATCCATTACAGAATGCAGACGGGCAGACATATCAGGATGTGAAAATATGGAAAAAATCTCATCCTTAAACCGCAGTTTAAACCGCGAATTTCCTATATCCGCCGCGATATGTTTCATTCTGAATCATCCTTTTCCAGATGCTGTAAAATTCTTGCCAGTAACTTATTTAAATGAAGCCCGGTCACCGCCGAAATAACCAGAACCTCCTGCCCCGTAAGTTTTTCCATTTCAGCACGAACAGACTCTGCTTCTGGAATTTCACCTTTAGATACGACGATAATTTCAGGTCTTTTAACCAGCAGAGGATCATATTTTTCCAGTTCTTGACGAATCGTCTGGTAATTTGTGATGGGGTCTGTTCCGTCCATGGGCAGAGGTTCCACGAGATGCACAAGAATTCCCGCACGCTGAATGTGCCGTAAAAATTCATGCCCCAGGCCTGTTCCACGATGAGCACCTTCAATTAAACCAGGAATGTCCGCCATAATAATAGAGTGATCCATGTCGATCTGAATACGCCCCAGATGCGGATATTTTGTGGTAAAAGGGTACGCGGCGATTTCTGGCCGTGCACGAGAAAGCCGGCTTAAAAGCGTACTTTTCCCGGCGTTCGGCTTCCCGACCAGGCCTACATCCGCGATTACTTTCAGTTCTAAACGCAGGAGACGTTCCTCTCCCTCCGTTCCAGGTGTGTGTTCCCGCGGCGCACGGTTCCTGGAAGATTTAAACCGCAGATTTCCTTTTCCGCCGACTCCTCCCCGTGCGACATGAACCCGATCTCCGGGATGCGCAAGATCTTTCATTAAAAATCCCTGTTTCGCATCAAAAACCAGCGTTCCTGGCGGTACATAAAGCACCGTATCTTGGGCGGAGGCGCCGTGTCTCTGACTTCCCTGTCCATGTACTCCGCGGTTTCCTGTCCAGTGCTTTTTCATCGCGAAAGAAGAAAGGCTGTCCACTCCAGCTTTCGCTTCCAGAATGATACTTCCTCCATTTCCACCATCTCCTCCGTCCGGCCCACCTTTCGGAATATACTTTTCGCGTAAAAAACTGACGCATCCGTCCCCTCCGCGTCCGCCTTTTACAAAAATTTCCACTTCGTCCACGAACATATCAGGGAAACCTCCTGTATAATTACAAAACGTAATGTGCCAAAAAAGTTATTATTCTTCCGCACAAAAAAACTTTATTAAAAATAGATGATACTCCAGGCACGATAACTTTTCATTTTCCCAGCATTTTCAGCGAAGCAAAATGCCGGAGATGCGGAATTTTATAGTGTATCGGGTATAAAAAGTCGATATAAAAAAAGCCAGCGATAAAGAGAAAATATCGCTGACTCTCATGAAAAATGCTGAAAAGAGGACTCGAACCTCCACCCAATTTAACTTGGACTAGGACCTGAACCTAGCGCGTCTGCCAATTCCGCCATTTCAGCATGAAATCCCTCATAAATCCTGAGAGATTAAATATAAATATAACGTTTTTTTTATTTTCCACAAGAGGGGAGGAGAAATTTTTTATGTGGCAGGGTAAAAACCTCTCGTTTTCTGAAAAAAGCAGGATAAAAAACTTTCGTTTTCTAAAAAAATAGGTAATTCTTTTTTTCTGATGCTTCGTATGAATGAATTTTGTCCGTCTGTTATTCAGAAAGGACTTCCGTATTCCGTGATGTGCGAAATTCTGCTTTTTCGGTCGTGGAAAATTTATATGGATTTTCGTTTAAATTTCCGTTTTGTACGTCTCTGAAACCCGGCATTTTCAGCCCAGCCTGCTGCGGGCAGGAAGCAAAAATGCCGGAGAAGCAGAATTTTGTAGTACATCGGGTATAAAATTAAAGGAAATCCACGGATTTTAGGTCTGTAAAAAAGGTTTTTTTATTTAATTTCTTCGGCCACTCCTCGCCAAATAATCACAGGTTCTGATAAATCCTCGGAAAACGTTTCCTGACTCGGATCCACGATTACTCCCGTAAAGAGATAAAGATTTCCTTCTTTAAGTCCTGAATTTTCTTTATGAAAGACGGTTACCGTTTTTGCCTCTTTTCCAGAGATCTCCACACGCAGAAGTTCTCCAGAGGGCAATAATTCTTTACTTTTAATGGTACCAGCAAAAAATACGCCCAGTCCGTTATGTTCAGGTGCCAGTTTTTCGAGAGTAATATTATTTAATGCTTCTCGAGTTTTACCTGAAGCAAGAATTTTTTTGAAAAAATCGGTACTCGCTTTTTCAGAGGGATTTCCTCCAGGGACAGACTGGTAAAATGTAAGAGCTTCTGCCAAAACATTTAGCTGGTCCACCGTTTTCAGGGTAAGTCTTTCAGGAATCGTTTTTACTGCTTTTTCCAGTTCTTTTTCATGATAAATGCGCTGGGTAATACCAGTTTTTTCGGTGGTGTTTCCCTGTGTATTTTCAGTAGTGTTTCCCTGGTCAGACGGAATTTCGGCGGGTATTTCACTGTCAGGTAAAATATTTTGCTCGTTTTCCACGCTTTCTTCTGAAATTTCCATTCCTGAATCGGGAGTATCTTCGAGTTCTTCTTCCCATGTTCCACCGGATCCTGGTTCCAGTGAAATATCCTCTTCTTCTGTTTCCATGTTATCTTCCATAACAGCGCCAGCTCCTTCAGGCACGAGCTCTTCTCCTCCATTCGGCAGATTTTCCTGTGTTTCATCCATTCCCTCTGCGTCAGGAAGTTCTTCTTCTGCCAGTTCTTCATTCATCTGAATATCTGTCTGTGCGTCTCGATTCGCCTTATAATCCGCAGAGGTATGAACGGCGGGATCATACCAGGGTAAAAGGAAAGTGGGGAACCATTTCCAGGATTCGTCATTCACATGATAATATGTTTCCTGGAAAAATGGCGTGGGCATTTTCGGAATATTTCTTTCGTCTCCTTTAATCACTAAAAGAAGCACATGAACGATCGGAAGTGCCAGCAGTCCACCAAGAACCACACTAATAATTTCTTTAACCGCGCTTCGTTTCTTTCTCGGTGCAGCTTTCTTTAAAGGGGTACGTACTTTACCAGAAGTCGCTGCGCTTCCCCCAAAATCCATTCCGCCTGCTGCACCAAAACCTTCTCCTGATGTGAAATCTCCTGCCAGACTGTATTCTTGCACTTCCTCTTGTGGCAGAAGAGATGTTAAAATTAGTGCTTCTCCGGTTTCTGCGTCTATAAGTTCACTCAGCAAATATTCCTGTTCACATCCTGGACAGCGTACCCGACGATCATGAATCTGTGGTTTCTCTGAATCTTTTAAGGAATCTGTCGTTCCGTTTATATTTCCATCAAAACGAAAGCCGCCCTCCACCGGTTCCGGTAACGCATGATTACCAGAAGATAATGTAAAAATACCACCATGTTCAGGGGATGCATCTTCCATGGGCATAAATTCTTCTGGTGCATTTTCGTGTGCCACATGAATAATTTCCACCTGCTCATTCGGTTCCAGTGCATGGTGCAAAACAAAACTTCCCTCATCTCCTGCTTCACCGATAAGAACTTTTCCTGTCATTTCAGAGCTTTCGGAAACGGAAAACGTCATTTCTCCCAGTTCCACGGACGAAGTGACTGTTTCAGGATCTGAATCTTCCAGAATATCTTCCTCTTCCGAAATGCCTGCCGTTTCGTCTTTTTCGGTCTCTTCTTGTGGAACACCAGAAAAATCGTCGGTCTCTTCCAGAAATTCTTCCTCTTTTTGTACTTCTTCTGAATCATTCTGCGTGTCTTCCAGCAGAATATCATCCTGTGCGTTTTCGGAAATTTCTCCTTCTTCGGAAAGACTAAACATATCACTAAATTCCGGAGAAGAAGTTTCATTTTCCTGCTGGTTCATTTCCAGATCAGAAAAGAAATCTTCCGTCGATCCAGGAGTATTTTCTTCAGAAGAGGAGGAATCTTTAGAAGAGGGGTCATCCTCAAAAGGAAATTTAGGAAAATCGGAGTTCGGTGTCATGGTATCCTCTGTAAAAAATTAAAGAAAGCAAAAAAAGTTCTTAACGGGTGTATTTTATCGTCTGATCCATTTTATACCCCATGCACTATAAATTTCCACGTTCCCTGCATTTTTGCTTTTCTGAAAATGTCTGTTTTTAGAGCCGCATAAAATGAAAATTTAAATGAAAGCCAGGATAATTTCTTGCCGGCAACTTTTGTGCTATGAAATCTGTTTCTGTGGCCGTGCGAAAATGAAGTTTAAAATGACATCATCATAAAAAAACTTATTTCTTTATTTTACTTTACTTATCCAAAAATACTACTAAAAAAGAAAGTTTTTTTCAAGAAAATAAGAAAATTTTAAGAATAATTTCAAAAAATGAGAAATATTGTGTGGCAAAAAACAAAAATGTCCAGGTTTTATATTTTATCAGGTCATGGATACAGATATTCTTGTACCATACTGGCTCCACTTTAAATTTTCATTTTATGTGGCTCTGAAAGCAGGCATTTTCAGAAAAGCCTGATGCTGACAGGGGAACAAAAAGCCGGTCTGCCTTTCGGTGCGGACAGGAGAAGCAGAATTTTATAGTGTATCGGGTATAAAAGCTGGAAGGATGAAAATTAAATTTAAGGATGAAGATTAAATTTATCGTATACAAAAATTTATCGGGTAATTCTGCGTTCTTCCGGGAAGGAATTCTCTCCGCAGATGGCCACCGCGAAGGCTGTCGCGTGTGACTGGCAGTGAGAAATGGAAACCTGAATGTCAGAAATGCCTTCTTTCTGAACTTTTTCCAGAACACCACCACCTAAAAAAACAAAAGGTTTTCCGGAAATATCTGCCCGAATATCCATATCCCGCCAGGAAATTCCACGAATCCAGCCGGTTCCGACTGCTTTTAAAATCGCTTCTTTTGCGCACCATCTGCCTGTAAAACTTTCCACCGCCTGTTTTCGCTGTCCGCAGTATGCTGCCTCCCAGTCAGAATAAACATGATGGATAAAATAATCACCATGTTTCTCCAGAATTCGTTTTACCCTGGCACACTCAGTAATATCTGTTCCGATTCCGTAAATCCGCATGCGGTCTTTTCACTTTCTGCTAAAAGCTGCGTGATTACCGGCTCCACGTTCATTCTTTATTATAATCACAAAAATGAGAATTTTATGTATACCCGATACACTATAAATTTTCGCTTCCCCGGCATTTTACTTCTCTGAAAATGCCTGCTTTCAGAGCCGCACAAAACGGAAATTTAAAGTGGAACCAGTAAATCTCAAAATATCAGAGAAAGTATAAAATAAAATGATAAAATGGGCCGGAATGTATATCCCTCCAAAGAAAAAAGAAAAATCTTTTTTGAACATTAAAAAGGACGTCTAAAAAGGCATGCCCAGGCTTTATGTGGTGCTTTACGGAACCGTGAGTACAGCGTACCTGGCCAGATTTTAATTTCCTCAAAAAGGCAGCCGAGTTCATTAAAAATTTTATCTTTTGATAATCCGGGTAAAAACTGCAAATATTCTGGCGGACCTTCGAATTCATCCGTTTCGTCACCAGCCAGTGTGAAATACATGGAGCCTGGTTTCGTCAGTTTCCACAGAATGTCCATAAATTGAGTTAAATGGGTTTTCCGAATAAAATGATAAAATCCTATATCGTACACAAAATCATAGGTTCCCGCGGATGGGGTGAATTTAAAAATGTCATCATACACGATTCGCAGTAAAACATTATCGTTTTTTGCGCGTGAGTGTGCTCGGTCGATCGCCATGGGAGAAGAATCGATCGCCGTTACCTCAAAACCTTTTTTCGCTAAATAAATTGCGTCCACTCCGCTTCCGCATCCGATTTCCAGAGTGGAGCAGGGTGAGACTAATTTCTCTTCCACCAGACGGATTAAATCTGGTTCAATTAAACCGGTGTCCCACGGTGGTGTTCCCTGGCGGTAAAAATCATCCCAATCAAATTCTTTGCGTGGGCGTAAAATCGATAATTTATCTGAGTCCAGATTTAAATCATCGTCCCCGATCCCTAATACAAAATCTGTCGAGTTATCTCTATAATTATCACTCATGAGAAATTTTCCTAAAAAAGGTCTTATTTTCTGATATACTGATGCACGGTGTAATATATCAGAAGTACTGTAATATTCAGTTTCCGGCCTGTCCGCAGGTCGGCTGAAAGTGAAAGATGAAAATAAAATGGAAGCTGTATGGCATTTCCGGCGTACAATAAATATTCTTTTTTCTGTATTTCGCAATTTAAAAAGCCTGTTTAGGTGGCTGCAAAAACAAAAATCATAAAGTGAACCGGTTCATACAAAAAATTCTTTTTCTATTATCATATCGGTTCCTTTTCCGAAAAAAAAGCCCCCGCCGAAAAAAATTTTACAGAAGAGGGCTATTTTATAAAAAATAGAATGGTAATTTTTGTAAAATGAGCGTTTTTAACCCCGATACCCTATAAGTTTTCACTTTTCAGCGCTTCATGTATCGTGAAATATCTCTAAAAGCGAAAAATTTATAGAATATTACGCTTAAAATTATGGATATGTCTTTTCAAAATTCTTATTTTGCGAAATTTTATGCCCGATACACTAAAAATTTCCGTTTCCCCGGGCATTTAACTTTACTGAAAATACCTGCTTCCAGAGCCGCACAAAACGGAAATTTAAAGTAGAGCCCGTATAAAAGCAGGCATTTTTTGCCCGGTCCCCTGCTGGCCTGCGGCCGAGACTCGAAAATACCGAATACTTTTCTGTGGACGAGGGAAATGAAAATTTCTTAGTGTGTATCAGAGAGAATCATTTCCGTGAAAAGGTTTTCTGTGAAGACGAACTAAAATAAAAAGTTAAGCGGAAACGGACCTATTATTGAAACGTAATTTGAAAGTCGTCATTTCCTCCCCTTCCCGACGTGAAATAAAACGATATAATTATTAATAGTATACTATAAAATCTGGCCTTTTTCGTTTTTTGCGTGGCCTGTAATTTTTGTTCCTGGCATAAAAAATATGGCGGAACTTATTTTATTGTGCGTTTTACTGAAAAAGCATTTTGCCCAGCCTACAGCTGGCAGGAAAACAGAATTCCGAGAGAAGCTGATTTTGTGGTGAATCAGGAATAAAGTGTAAAAATCAGCTTTAATCGTATATTCTGGTGTAAAATCCTGATTATATGGGTTAATTTTAAATTATAAACAAAAAAAAGAATAATGTCCACAGAGTCTCCCCGAAAACGTAAAGTTACCGCGGAATCCATGGCTGCCAGCCAGCGGGATATTTCCGTCAGTGAATTTTTTGCCAAGAACCGCCATTTATTAGGTTTCGATAATCCCAGAAAAGCTCTTTTAACGACAGTTAAAGAAGCGGTGGATAATTCTTTAGATGCCTGTGAAGAAGCGGAGATGCTGCCGGAGATCTGGGTGAGAATAGAGGAAACGGGCACGAATCGGTATAAAGTTTCGATTCAAGATAATGGTCCAGGTATTTTGAAACGCCAAATTCCGCTCATTTTTGGAAAACTCCTTTATGGTTCTAAATTTCATCGTATGCGCATGAGCCGCGGGCAGCAGGGAATCGGCATAAGTGCCGCAGGGATGTACGGCGTTTTAACCACAGGGAAACCTGTGCGGATTATTTCTCAGGTTTCACCGCGGAGCACTCATTTTTATGAAATTCGAATAAATACGAAAAAAAATGTCCCAGAGATTTTAAATGGACAGGGAGAGGGCCTGACGGTTCCCGCGAATCGTGAAGAGCGACAAGTTTTTCTTCAGGAACATGGTATTACCTGGATGGAAACGGGGCATGGGACGCGCGTGGCGATCGAGCTGGAAGCGAAATATCAGCGTGGGCGTGGAAGTGTGGATGAATATTTGGAGCAGACGGCGATCGCGAATCCGCATGTCCGTCTGCATTATCAGGGGCCGGAGGATGAAGAGGAACGGATATATGAGCGTTCCACGGATATTTTACCTCCGGAGCCGACAGAGATTAAACCACATCCATATGGAGTGGAACTGGGACGCCTGGCGGATATGATGCGTCATTCAAAAGAAACCAGTTTAACCAATTTTTTTCGGGAGAGTTTTTCTCGAATGTCGCCCGCCATTTCTAAACAGGTGTGCGAAAAGGCGAAAATTAGTGTGCGTGCGCAGCCAGCGAGTCTTGCCCGAGATGATGTGGAGTGTCTTTATAAGGCGATTCAGCAGACGAAAATACCAGCACCTCCGACAGACTGTCTGTCTCCGATCGGCGAAGATCTGTTATTACGCGGTTTACATCAGGTGGTTCCGGGTGAATTTTATACTTCCATTACTCGCCCGCCGGCGGTGTATCGTGGGAATCCATTTCAGGTGGAAGTGGCTCTGGCTTATGGAGGGGGCGCGGTCACCCAGAACATTTCACTGGAATTTTTGCGTGAATTATTGGAAGAAACGGATGCACGGACACTGCGCCAATTTTTAATGAATACCTTTACGGGAATCGGTGCGGATGGTGCCGATAAAATCATTAAACAGTCACGGCTTTCCACACGGCAGTCTCCCACGAAAATGAAGCCGAAAGATGTACTCGGTCTTCATGAGGCGATGAAAAATGTAAATATCTCAGAAGGTCAGTCGATGAATGTGTATCGGTATGCGAATCGCGTGCCGCTTCAGTTTCAGCCATCTGCGTGTGCGATTACTCAGACGGTGACGGGAATTAACTGGCGAAATTACGGCCTTCAGCAGACACGAGGTTCTTTGCCCCGAGGACCGATTACCGTTATCGTGCATTTAGCCAGCGTATGGGTGCCGTTTACCAGTGAATCGAAAGAAGCGATCGCCGCGTATCCTGAAATACAGACGGAACTGCGTCTGGCGTTACAGGCCGTGGGAAGAAAATTAGGTCTTTTTTTGAATCGTCGTCAGAGGGTGAAGGCGCAGATGGATCGCCGTGGACAATTTATGCGTTATCTGGGAGAAATCGCCAGCGCGATACATCAGATAGACGGCACGGATTATAAAACGATTTATGACCAGCTGGTGGAAGTGGCCAAGCGCTGTACGTCGGATGCCGATTTAAAATTAGATGAAAATGGAAATCCGATTATTGAAGAAGAAATCGATTTTGGTGAGAATGTTCTTGTCGTGGAGGACGGATTAACTGATCGGCTGATCGTACGAAGTAATTCATCTTTTAATGAAGAAGATGAAGAATGTGAAGAAAATGAGGATGAGAGTACTTTTGAGGAAGACGAATTATAATTTTTGATGAAAAATGATACCAGATTATCAGGTTTTTTGTCGTGTGAAAAAAGATACTTGAATCAGGGGTAAATGAAAAAAGGAGGAAAGGGATTTCCTCCTTAAATTTTATATCTGATGCATATGAAATTCCACTTTTGGGGCATTTTGTTTCGCTGAAAATGCCTGCTTTAAGAACCGCACAAAACGGAAATTTAAAGTGGAAACCGTATATGGCATGAGTTTTGCTTTTCGGAATGTATATTTCTAGATATATCTCGGTATAATCTTTCTTATGAACTAAAATGTATAAGTCGGTGTGTCTGCCGGGACATTTACGGTGATTTCCTGATGGGGTACTCCAGGCGACGTAATTCCATTTTCGCCGGGTTTCAGCAGTCCACCTCCGATTTCCATTCCTCCTCGTGGGCGATAATAAATGTCCGGATGTGTATATTCATAATTTGTACCCGCCGCGATTCCACTCCAGTAAAGATCATCACCTGGCGGAAATTCACCGACTTCCCAGTCTAATCTTACGGGAGTTTTAATGAGATAACTCAGATCCAGAGAGACGATCGCTCCGGTAACGCCGCCCAGCTCCCAGTTTAGAGCGTCTCGGACAGCGGTTAAACCTCCGGTGATGCCGATAACTAAAACCGTAATTAATAAGATCCATTCAAAAGTTAAAATCGCAGACTCATCTTTCAGAATATGTAAGCATAATTTTTTCATAACAACCATCCTTTTGTTGTAAAGAAATATGGGTTCCTTCCCAGCGCATTTTACGCAGAGAAAAATATAACATGCCGGAAGAATAGTAGAGCATAAAGTATTCCAAAAAAAGTGAATTTAATAAAAAATTTAAAAAAATAAATTTTTTACTAAAGTATTAAATGTGTACGCCCGATATTTTGTCCTGCCGGGTGCTGTAATGAAATTTTTCAGGGTGCGCCGTGCGATTCTTGTGAGTTTTTTTAATGTTTTTGAAAAACCACAAAAACTTTAGAAAAAAACAAAAAATTGTTGAGTTTTGTTGAAATTTTTGCGTTTTTCTCTGGAATAATATGTTTTATCGAAAAAAATAAAACGTCTCCGAGAAAAATGTTGTGAAAACTCAACAAAATGTCTGATTATATTAATTGTGCTGAAAATAAGCCCTGGTCAGGTGCGGCGTCTGTGAATTTTATCTGAATTCTCTCTTACAAAAATGACTTATGTTAAACGTGCTTTTTTTGATCTTTTTGAGCCACGAGAGAAAATAAGTGTGAAAAGTCGATAAAACTTTTCACTGGACATTTATGAATCTTGTTCACTGGTTTCGCCTGAAATTTCCGTTTTATGCGGTTCTGAATGCAGGCATTTTCCATCCACCCAGCCTGCTCTGCTGGCAGGGAAGCAAAAATACCTGAGAAGCGGATTTTATAGTGTATCAGGTTTAAATACCGTCTTTTATAATGCCTGCTTAAGTTTTTAAAGATGGTGCGAAATGATAATTAAAGATGGTGCGAAATAATAAAGAGAAAAAGTGTGCTGTGTACGGAATATAATCTTTTAAAAATAAAAAAATTAGTCTTGCATTTTTATTTGTTGCCGTGTATAGTTCATTAGCAGAGCAGGTTTAAATTTTGGTCTTATATAATAAAATAAAGACTATTTTTTATATTCGAAATATAATATACCCGATACACGATAAATTTCTGCTTTTCCGGCATTCTGCTTCGCTAAAATGCCTGTTTCAGAGCCGTATAAAACGGAAATTTAAAGTGAAACCAGTAAAATTTTTGTTTTTGGATATTTGTGTACACGAAAATATCCGTAAATTTTTTGTTTATGTATAAAACGAAAATCTAAAATGAAATCGGTGTAAGATTTAATTCTCACAGTATTTTTGAGCTGCAGAGAATAATTGTATTTTGAACTGCCTGATGTGAAGATTAAAAGTAGGACCAGTTAAATTTATTCATTTTGAGAAGAAGAGTCCATGTTCGATAAACTTTTTCAAATTACGCTGTCTCTGTTTTTGTTGCTGCACCTGGGATGTGCATCATTAAATCGTACAGCTCCGATAGACGGAGTTCCCATTCCGTCAGAGCGTATGGCAGAGATACGCAGTTTAGGTGAAAATGCACAGAATTTAACGGCCCAGCGACAAGAGAAATATGCGTTATCTTTAGAAAAGACGATTCGTCAGCAGACGGATCCCCTGATTCGTCGGGAAGCCGTACTGGCGATCGCGAATTTTCCTGGGGAGACGACAGAACGTGCACTGCGATTCGCCATGGAAGACAGCGATAAAGATATTCGTCTGGCAGTATGCACTGCCTGGCAGACATATAATCGTGAGCAGTCTGTTCCTGCCCTGCTGGAGATGCTTACGAAAGAAACGGATCTGGATATTCGTCTGGAAGTGATCGACATATTAGGGAAAATGGGAGATAAACGTGCGGTTACGGCCATGGCGGAGCCTTTAGGCAGCTCGGATCCCGCGTTACAGCATTACAGTATGGCTGCGTTAAAGAAAATGACAGGTTATGAGTGTGATGATCGGAAACTGTGGCTGGCGTACTGTAAGGGAGAAATCGAGAATCCGGAAGAACATTTAGCGTGGAATCAGAAGTAAAAAGGCAGATTTTTCTTTTTTTCGGTTTATTTTATCCCCGAGATACTATATAATATCTGTTTTACCAGTATTTTTGTTTTTTATCTCCGATACACTATAAAATTTCACTTCGTCGGCTTTTTGCTTCGCTGAAAATGCCTGTGTTTAGAGCCGCACAAAACGGAAATTAAATGAGAATCAGGATATTCATGATACACTAAAAGGTGTCTGCAGAAGAAGAGTGAAAACGGAAACGGAAAGTGGACTGTATAAAAGTAAAACGGACGGAAAAATAAGAGTTTTTCGCGAAATTTAAGCATATTAGGAAAAAATGGGAGTGTTTTGTGGTAAGTAATCTTCGTATTACAGAGAGATTCCGATTATTAATTGAGCATGCCGTGAATATGTATGAAGAGCAGGAAGCGGCAGCGATTTTATTAATAGCCCCCGGGCCGGGAGACTGGGCGCGAGTTAAAAAATTGGTGGGAGATGCTAATTTTATAGTCGTGGCGGAGCGAGAAGATTATCTTGCGGAAATAGATGATGAGGCGGATATAAAAACGATCGTTCTGGAAGGGATGGTGGATAATCCGGTTTATGAATGTCTGATGCAGGCGATTTTACAGGGAATCGAGGAAGATTATATTAAACCTGGAAGTCAGATTATCGCGCTTTACGGGGGTTTTGAGACAGAGACGATTAACACGATTAGCTGTATAAGTCTTAAGGAGCATCTGGATCGGTTAACGAACAGTGAATTACGGATGCTGGAAACGAGTGTTCCTCTGGATACGCTGAAGACGGTGGTAAATTTAGCGATCGAAATCGGGCGCAGTGGGCGAGAAGGGAAACCCGTCGGCACACTGTTCGTGGTGGGAGACGCGAAAAAAGTTTTGGCGGAAAGTCGTTCTGCGGGTTTTGATCCGGTGCGCGGTTATAGTCGGACAGAGCGAAATTTAATGGATCCTCGGGTGAGGGAGGGAATTAAGGAAATCGCACAGCTGGACGGAGCGATTATAGTGGAACAGGACGGAACGGTGGCCGCCTCCTGCCGGATTTTGGATTCTCCAGCCAGTAATATTACGCTTTCGAAAGGACTCGGTTCCCGTCACTGGGCGGCGGCGGCGACCAGTCGTTCGACGAAAGCGATCGCGATCGCGGTCAGCGAAACGAATGGAACGGTGCGTATTTTTCAGAACGGAGAAGTCGTGTTAAGAATAGAACCCTCGAATCGGAAACCGTTAATCTGGAAAGGTTTCGAATATGATTCACCGGAAGATTAAAATGCCGGATACAGTATGATTTTTTTTGACTTTCGCATTTTTGTTTTTCTGTACTCTGATACTATTTTATGCCCGATATATTATAATTTTCAGTTTTTTTAACGATTTTTTAACTGGTTTTTTACCCGAGATAATACATATCCGATACACGATAAATTTCCGCTTTTCCGGCATTTTTGCTTCGCTGAAAATGCCTCTTCCAGAGCCGTACAAAACGGAAATTTAAAATGGAACTAGTATATCATTTCAGCTTCTCCGACATTCTTTCCCGAAGATTTCCTCGTTTTCAGAGCTACATAAAACAGAAAGTGAAAATGGAATCAGTATATCCTGGTTCTCGTTTAAATTTCTGTTTTGTGCGGTCACGAACGTCGGCATTTTCAGCCCACCTGCTGAGGGCAGGAAAACAAAAATGCCCAGGTCGGTCGCGGGCAGCAGAAGCGGAAATTCGTAGTGCATGGAATATAGATAAGGAAAAGTGAAAGACAGGTCTTATGGAAAAGACGATTACGGAGCAAAAAATTGAGGATATTTTACATCAGGCAGAGCAATTATTGCCGGAGCTGCCGGAAGTGGAATTTTCCCAGGCACGCGAATCAAAAAATGCGCCTCCGGCGACAGATCGTGCAAAAAGTTCTGTGCTTTTTCGTCGGCAGCTGGGCATGCTGGGAGATATTCAGCTGGAAATAAGTATCGAATTAGGCCGGGCGAGTATGTATCTGGAGGATGTGGCGCGATTACGTCAGGGATCTGTCGTCGTGCTGGACCGGCTGGCGGGGGAACCGGTGGATGTGCTGGTGAATGGTCGTGTGATCGCACGGGGAGAGTTACTGGTGGTGGATGGGAATTTTAGTGTTCGGCTGACAGAATTTGTGTGAAATTTTGCAGAAGAATCACGTGGAGAAAATGCTGTGGAAAAAGGAAGTTTCTCTCTGGATGATATGCTGATTTTACTTTAAATTTCTGGTGAATGCGGTCATGGAAATCATTTTTTGTGGAACCTGCTGCTGGCAGGAAGACAAAAATGCTGAGGAAGTGAAAATTTATTGTGAATCGGGTATAAAATGTCGTTTTGGTGCGGCCTCTGCGTATGATACGGTAATAGAACATGATTTTTGGGAACAGAGAGACCATGAAGAAAAAAATCGTTTCTGATATATTATGGTTCATCCTGCCGATGATGGTGGTAATTTTTTTTCTGCGTTCTGGAGTGGCGCAGGAGAATCGTGCGGCGGGACAATTATTGCGGAATCCTTCTGAAAGTATTTCAGGCGAAAATGGACTGGAGGACGTGTCCCGAGTGACGGCGGATATTCCGGATACGGTTTCAGAGGGCGGGCATCTGGCAGAACGGAATGGGGAGGTGCCGCCGCCGACGGATAAAAAAATATTTTTAGGTACGAAAGCAGAAGGTGAGACACAGGGAAAAGTTTTGCAGGAAGGAAAACCGAAGGAATCACAGGAAATATATACTTTACTGTGGATGTTCGGTATTCTGACCGTTATTATGTTTGTGGTGTTTTGCCTTTTAAGAAAATTTCGTCAGGACGGGTCACAGGTACTTTCGCGAGAAGTTTTTGAAATTTTAGGAAAAACGCATCTGGGATTTCATCAGCAGGTGTATTTATTACGCTGCGGAAAAACAATTTTTCTGGTGGCGATTTCTGCTCAGGGAGTGGAGAGAATCGGTGAAATACGAGATCTGGCAGAAGTCGAGTTACTGACTCAGATGTGTCATGGAAACAGTCGGGGACTGGAGCTTTTTCAGATACTGCGGAGATTTCAGGAAAATACGTCGGTGGAAGGCGGAACCTCTGCGGGAAGTGGCGTGCCGGGTGCGCCGCGAGGAAAACTGAATGGGGCGAAAGCATTTTGTTCGGAAGAAAAGTCGTCGGTGGAAGGACCGCCTGCGGGAAATTTTTCGTCGGAAAAGCAGAAAATGTCTTTTGACGAAATTTACCATCAGGTTCTTAATCGCCACGGTGGAATGCAGTAAATGATGTCTGTTTCCAGAGAAAATTTGTGAACGGACGAAAAGGATATTTTACCGGAAAAGAGAAAATGTTCTTAGATCAGTATTTTCGCTCTCTGTCTGCGTCAGGCAGAGCTGGAATTTTTTATGGCCGCACAAAACTAGAATTTACACTGGTTTTCCTTTAAATTTCCGTTTCTCTGTGGCTCTGAAAGCAGGCATTTTGAGCGCCGCAAAATACCGGAGAAGTGGAATTTCATAATGCGTCGGGTATAAAACCCAGGGAAGTGGAAATTTATCGTGCGTCGAGTATAAAATGTATCGGGTATAAAATCAGGTATCCGATCTGAGTTCAGGCATGGAAGCCGTTCTGGAGGAAATCATTTCACGGATGAATGTTTTTTTAAGATTTCTTACTATTTTTGTAGGTCTGCTGTGTTTTTTGTTCTGTGGTGGAAGTGACGCGTCTGCACAGAAAGCGGTGAATATTACACCCCGAGTGTTAAGTCTGGACGCAGAAAATAAAAGGGAAAATGGAGAAGCTCAGGGATTCTCTGGGATTCCATTAAAAAAAGCCGTGAGTACGGATCCGAAGGACGTGCCGATTTCAGGAAAAGGTGCGGAAGTCGGGAATTTTGGTGAAAACCTGGATTTATCAAAAATCCAGGCGTCCGAAAAAGGGCGTCTTATATCTGAAAAAGAGGCGGGAAAACAGGAAGAAGTTCCAAAAAATCTGGAACCGCTGGGATTTTTTGAGGAGGAGTCATTACGGCAAAAAAATTCTGAGGTTTCAGAAGATTCGAAAGATTCAGGAGATTTTTTTTCAGGAAAATCATTTCGCGAGATATTTTCTCCGGGCGCGTCTGGGAATGTCGGGACATCCGTTCAGCTGATACTGCTTCTGACGGTATTAAGTTTAGCCCCGGCGGTGTTACTGATGGTAACATGTTTTGTAAGAATCGTCGTGGTGCTGGGAATATTACGTCAGGGACTGGCGGCACAGGGGTTACCTTCTCCGCAGATTATAACCGCTCTGGCACTTTTCATGACGTTTTTTATTATGTATCCGGTGGGAAAAGATGTATATGAAAATGCGATTATTCCGTATCAGGGAGAACAGATTTCAGGTCAGGAGGCCTGGCGGCGCGGGACGGTTCCGATAAGAGAATTTATGTTTGAGCAGATCGTCCGGACAAAAAATACGGATGATATATGGCTTTTTTGGAGTTATTCACCTGAACCGCCAGATGAATCGAAAGCCGAAAAATATACTCAGGAGGACATTCCATTACAGGTGCTGATTCCAGCTTTTATGCTTAGTGAGCTTAAGACGGCATTTCTTATCGGTGTGCAGCTTCTGCTTCCCATGCTGGTGATCGATCTGCTGGTGTCCACGATTCTAGTTTCCTTGGGAATGTACATGTTACCGCCGATGATGATTTCTTTACCATTAAAGTTACTGGTTTTTGTTATGGCGGATGGCTGGCGTCTGGTGGTGGAAATGCTTTTGCGCAGCTTCATGGGATGAAAAGGGATGTGGCGGAAGAGTGTGAAGGAAAAAGGGAGAAAGGGCTCATGGATATTAACATGATGACAGATCTTGGCCGAGAAGCGATTTATCTTGTTTTACATCTTGGCCTGCCAATTTTACTTGTCACACTGGCCGTGGGACTTTTCGTGGGTATTTTACAGGCGATGACTCAGATTCAGGAACAGTCGCTCGTTTTCGTGCCGAAAGTTTTAGTGGTTTTATTTATCTTGGGACTTCTCTTACCTTCCATTCTGACAAACATGGTGGAGTATATGCAGACTCTGATTACAGAAATACCTGGAAGGTTTTAATGGAATTCTTGGTTTCATACACAGATTTTCCTTTAAATTTCCGTTTTGTGTCGTTCTGGAAGCGGGCATTTTCAGCGAAGAAAAACCGGCCGGTCCGGGCGCACCGGAAAGTGGAAATTTATCGTGTATCGGGTATGACCTTCTGGTTCTAGTAATTTTTGTCTGCAAAAATATTCTTTAGAGACAAAAAGTGAGCGAGACGGTTTCATTTTGAGGAGAGTCCGTTTCATTTTTTATCGGAAGAGTTTCCTCATTTTTTATGCTCTGCGTTTCCGCCGAGGAGGGATTCTGTATGTCGGTCAGACATTTTTTCTCTGCTTCAAAAATCTCTAAATGGTACCGCAGAGGAAGAGAAATCGGGGCATCAGAAATAGCTCTTTTTTGATGAAGAATGGCAGCTTCCATATGTCCGGCGGCAAAATAAACATGTGCCAGCGTATCTCGTAAAGAGCTGTTATCCGGCTTAACCTTAACATTTTGCTCTGCATATTTTGCGGCGGTAATTAGATTTTGGTCGGTTTTTGCTGCCAGCCAAGCATACTGATTTCGCCGATGAATATCTTCTAAACTTTCGGAAAAATCTTTAGCGTTTTCAAGTTTAAATTCATTAAATGCTTTTTGTAATTTTTCGTCAATTTGTGTGTTCCACTGTGAATCCTGTAAGACAGATTTCATCTCATGCGCAAGAATTAAAGCGTCCACATTAAGAGGATCCTTCGCAAGAGAATCAAGAATCAATTTTTTTTGTAGCAGCAGGTCTTTTTCATGGCCTGCGTGACATGCTTTATAAAATAAAGCTTGGGCAGCAAGTTCATTTGTGATCTGAGCGTCAGTTAATCTGTGAGGGGATACAAATTTTAATTCTTCACGGCGGATGGAAAGAAATCCTTTCAGTTTCATAGAATTAGTCAGAATATCAGACAGTAATTCTGCGGCACGTTTATCATTTCCCAGTGTATGGTAAATTTCTGCCATGAAAGATGTGATGAGGGGAATTTCCGGAGCAGGACAGTTCTGCCAGAGCAGTTCACTTTCTGATACTGTCCATAAAATTCGTCCGCGCTGAGTGAGTTTTGAGATCCAGGAAAGACGTAAGCTCAGACTGTGAAAACGTGCGACCACATTTTCATGCTGAACGGAAGAATGAGAAAGCTGTCGAAAGGAGTGGCATTCTGTTAAAAAATTATTCCCCTGTGTTTCGTAACCTAACTGCGCCAGAAGATCTGCGACATAATACGTGAAGCCGATTCGAACAATGATATTTAAAGAACGATTTTTTTGCGGAATATGATTTACCTGTGTATGAATCAGAGTGAAAAATGTGTTGCGCAGCTGTTTTCCTGAAACTGCGAAAGTATCATTTTTTTCTGTTTTAATATCTTGCAGGATCTGATTTAAAATGTCTTGTTCTTTATTTAAATAATTTATGAGTAGGTTTAAAGAAGAATTTCTCTGCGGAAAATCATTCATGATCTGATCCAGGAGGGATGTTACGGAATCATGCCGTTTTTTGATCCAGTCATTTACGGTTTTCCAGTACTCGAGATTCGTTTCAGTCTTTTCGGTACTCGTCTGTTCCGAGGAATTTTGAGAGGTCAGTTTCTTCACGGAAATTTGTTTTTGGCGCAGTTCCGTAATGGAAGGATAAGTGACATTTTCCGGTAAATTCCATAATAAAAGCAGAACTGCATATTCACAGCAGCACACTTCGCGATCTGAAGTAATAATTCTCAGCAGAAGATCCGAGGCTTCTTTTTTCGGAAACTGACTGATGCCTTCCAGAAGTTCCAATTTTTGGACGACAGAAGATACGGAATAATTGTGGAGTAATTGTTTAATTTCTGGCGGATCCGTGGATCGGGATAAATTTCCGGTAATGAGGGAATGATAATAGGATGCGGCGGCGGAAATCGTCGGGTCATCATTTTCGGTGGCAGCCAAAAGAGCTTTTTCAGCATCTGCTCCGATTTCCACCAGACGCCGTGCCGCCAAGTCTCGAATTTTCCAGGACGGATCTCCCAATTTTTGGATAAGCTGCTGGATTTCTTTTGAAATTTCGTTTCTTGAGGAAGCAGGTTTCTCTGTGTCTGAAGAAGCTGGGGAGGATGATGTGGAATTCTCTGGAGAGGGAGAATCTGGGGAGGATGGTGCCGAATTCTCTGGAGATGGAGATGCGGAAGATAAAGAATGATTCGGTGATGGCTGCGGAGTCTCAGAGTCTGTGTTTTGAGCGAAAATAACAGTCGGTAAAACTCCGGCACCCATTAAAAATAAAAAAAACGTTAATGTGAAAAACGAAGATATTTTTTTCATTTTTTATAATCCTTCTTTTGAGGGAGTAAATTTATGCTCGGTATAATGATAAATTTCCGTTTCCCCTGTCTGCCTCCGGCGTACGGGCATTTATACCCGATACACTATAAATTTCCGTTTTTTTTGCATTTTGCTTCGCTGAAAATGCCTGCTTTTAGAGCTGCACAAAACGGAAATTTAAAGTGGAAGCAGGTATATTTAACAAAAATTTTAGTTTTTATGGCCAGACATAATGAAACTGTAAAGTGAATTCGGATATATGCGGAAAAAAGTATGATTTACTTTTCCCAGCGTTTCATCCAGCTGGCTAAAATCAGTAAAGACCATAAAAAACGGCCATCATGACTGGCTTTCGCGCAGTGATGTTCATAAAGTTTTCGTACCGTGGGAATATCCACCCATTCTGAAATTCGGCTGTCTTTATGAAACACTTCCGTCATGAATATTTGTTTCAGCGGGCCACGTAACCATGCGTCGATCGGAATTTCGAAACCCTGTTTCGGACGATTTTTTAATTTGGATGGCAGCTGAGGCTCAAAACTCTGTCGGAGGATCCATTTTCCCAGTCCATCATCAATTTTTAAATCAGAAGGAACTCTGGCGGCCACGGCCAGCATTTCATGATCCAAAAAAGGGGAACGCACTTCCAGGCCACAGTACATCGTGGCGCGGTCCACTTTTACCATGGCTTCCGGTAAAGCGAAATTCACTTCTGCCATTAACATTCCTGCCAGCGTATTTCCCACGGGCGCTTTCTGAAAGGCGGTGATATACTGCTGTGAAATGTCAGAATGTGTATAATTTGGGGTCCGGAAAAGAGGGGCGAGTAATTTTTTTCGCAGTGGATTCCGGCAGTAACTGGCGGTATTCGCATATGCTTCGGCCGCCGAAAGACCGATATTTGTCAGAGCAGTTTTCCACCGTAAGCATTTTGGCAGAAAAGCCAGTCGGGGGTAAATATCACCTAATTTTCCCAAAATTCCGCGTCTTAAAAACATGGGGAGGATTCTCCGCAGATGATCTTCTCGCATATCATGAATGTGGCGTGCATATCCTGCGAAACTTTCATCTCCGCCGTCTCCAGAGAAAACTGCAGTTACATGTTTTGCGGCCAGGCGCGCGACGAGCATCATTGGAAGTGCTGCGGGATCTGCATACGGCTCATCATAACATTCGACGAGTGTATTTAATTCTGCCGCGGCATTCGGCGTAACGATTTCTTCATAATGATCCGTTCCGAAACGTTCCGAAACCGCTTCTGCGTATTCCAGTTCATTAAATTCAGCTTCTGCGAAACCGATCGAAAAAGTGGGAATGGATTCACCGCCCCAGCGACTCTGGATGGCGACGATAATGCTGGAATCCAGACCACCACTGAGAAATGCACCCGCGGGAATAAAACCGCCTTTCATATAATTTACGGTATCTTCCAGCGTGTCGATGATAATCTCTTTCCACTGTTCCTCGGTGATCTCTTCGTCCGACTCATCTTCTGTAATCTGAAAACTCCAGTATTTTCGTGGTTCATGCTCTGAAATCCATGCGTTTCCGGCGGAAATGTTCTTTCCCCACAGCGGCTGGAAAATTTGCCAGGAAGCCGCGGGAATTTTCTTTACATGTTTATAAATGGTACGTGGTGCCGGCACGCATTCCATGATAAAATAATCTTCGATCGCCGTGGGACAGATTTCTTTTTTGATGTTTCCGTGCGCAAGAATAGCTTTTAATTCAGAAGCAAAAATTAATTTTTCCTCATCCTGATAAACATAAAGTGGTTTCTGCCCGATTCTGTCTCGCGCTAAAAGAAGCTGCTGCCGGCGTGCATCCCAGATGGCGACAGAAAATTTTCCGCGTAATTTCGGAAAAAGTTCATCTGGTCCCAGCAGTTCATAAAGATGAAGAATGACTTCCGCGTCATCCGTAGTGTAAAAGTCGTGGTCTTCTGCTTCCAGCTCTCGGCGAAGTACGTCGATATTATAGATTTCCCCATCCATGATAACGGCCACGGTTCCGTCTCCATTAATCGTGCGCAGAACACTTCCGGGATACTGATCGTCAGGAGGGACATAATCTGAATGGAGAATATCTGCTGAGATGATTTGTTCTGGATTCCAGTAACATACAGCCAGACTGATGCCCGGAGCGACATAAAACGCTTCGCCGCATGGACCGCGATGAGAAACGGTTTTTAACATTTCCGATAATCTGGAAATCTCCACGACATGATTTGAATTGCGATAAATGGTGCCGAGAATTGCGCTCATTTCAGGGAAATATCTTCTTAAAAATAATGGTCAGGATAATTAAGGATGTAACAGATAATTTTTGAGTAATTGGGTAATATGGAACCGCCGTCATTTTTTAACGTATTTTGCAGCGGATATTTTCTGTGGTATTTTATATGTTTATATGTTTATATGTTTATGCCGATTCTTCTTTAAATTTCCGTTTTATGCGGTTCAGAAAACAGGAAATTTTCGCCCAGCCTGACTGGCAGGGAAATATATACTGTTTCCATTTTAAATTTCCGTTTTATGCGGTTTTTAAAGCAGCATTTTCACCGAAGCAAAATGCCGGTGAAGCGGAATTATAGTGCATGGTGTATAAAATGTCTGTCTGCAGAGCAGGGAATGTGGAAATTTATTGTGTGTGGAGTATAAAATCGCATTTTGGTATATGCGGAGGCCATTTTAAAAAATGAAATTTGTTCGCCATTAAAACATAATTTAAATAAAAAGGATAAGCAGGCATATCATAACTTTATTATATTATAACTTATTTTGCGAGAAAATCCATGGTTTATTCTGCCTGATTTCGGAATTTTATCACTTTTGCGGGAACACCCACCGCGATCGCGTAATCGGGAATCGGTTCCACGACCAGTGAACCTGCTCCTATGATACAGTGTTTTCCGATATTTGCAAGAACGGTCGCACGTTCTCCCACCCAAGAATCCTCGCCGATAATAATTCGTGGGTATTCCCCCGGCTGTTCACGAATCGGAATGTCCAGCCGCCGTGTCCCGTGCTGTTTTGTACCGTTCGCGACAGAAACGCCACTCGCCAGCAAAACATCTTTTTCCAGCGTAATATCTCCTAAAATACAGTACGGACCGATATAAACATTTTCTCCGATTTCCGCGGTGGGATGAGAAAAAATAACACCGAAACTGATACAGGAATTCTTTTCACAGCGCGGCAAAACTGTACGGTAAAATACGCGACGAAAAAATTCGCCAAAAATTCCGGGAATAAGGCTCATCATCTGTGAAAAGTCGGCAAAAGCTCTCCGGTGGCCTAAAATCCAGCAAAAAAAATAATAAAAAATAAAAATTGGCAGCAGTAAAATAAAAGTAATGATTTCACAAAGAAATTTCATACTGTACCTTTCATCGGTTATCGTTTTCCGATCTGATTTTTGCATCCGATGCACTATAAATTTCTGTTTCCCCTGTCCGCCGATCGGCAGGCATTATTATTTTACTGAAAATGCTGCTTTCAGATCCCCACAAAATGGAAAATATAAATAAGAATCCGCACAAACTAAAAATGCACGGAAATAAAATGCCACAGGAGCAAAAAATATTTTATACCCGGTGCACTATAAATATTTTATACCTAAAATATTTTATATCCGACACTATAAATTTTCGCTTCACCGGCATTTTTGCTTCGGTGAAAATGCTGCTTTTAGAGCCGCACAAAACGAAAATTTAAAATGGAACCGGTGTATGTGCGATAAAAATAAGGTGCAAAAATGTAAAAAATAATATTATCGAAAAAGTTTATTCTTATTCGGGAATGGGCGCAGGGGGGAAAATCTGCGGACGAAAAACTTTACAGTGAATTTTTTCCAGAGCCTGGCATAAATTTTGAAAAGAGGTTTCGTCTTGTGGGCAAATACCGAGAATGGCACCACCACTTCCGACGAATTTTGCACTGACCCCCATACTTTTCGCCACTTCTATCATTTCTAACTGTTTTGATGAAATCTGGCAGATGGATCGGCGGAGAGAAAAATTGTCGTCCATTAATTGACTGAGAGTTTTCCAGTCATGATTTTTGAGCGCGATTTTTGCCTCATCCGTAATTTCAGCGAAACGTTTCATGGCGGCATGAACTTTTGCGTCACCGGTATTCCATAAATGACGTAAGTTATTATGTACGATTTCTGTGGGTTCCCCTGCTTCATATTTATAAGCCACATAAATGGGAGGAGTTTCGCTGGAGGGCAGAGATTCATATTTTCCATAACGCAGGCCATTTTCTTCCTGCATTTTTTCGGAGGTAAAATCCATATAAACCATTCCTTCATACACCTGAATGACTCTGTCCTGCAGTCCGGCCGTGATGCCGAGTTCTCCTTCTTCCACAGAGAGTACCAGTGAAGGCTGTAAATGCTGTGGAATCTGAATATGATAAAAATCCATTAAACACCGCAGTGTGGCGACGATAATTGCACTGGAACCTGCCATTCCCACCTGGCGAGGAATATTTGTCTCATAACGGATGGAAAATGTTCGATCATGCAGGGGGTAACCCATTTTTTTACAGTATTCCACAAAACGTTTAATCGTGGCTTTTATCAGACGTATTCCGCCATAATATCCATGAAGCTGAACATCCAGCACAAGATCTTCCACACTTCGGAACCGGGAATTATCATTTTGCGTCATGATAATTTCGATTTCATTCCATTCATAAAGTGTGACCGTGGCATAAAAATTACGGAGGGTAACAGAAATGGTTTTTCCGTTATAACCGTCCGAGGGATTTCCTATTAAACCGGCACGAGCGTATGCTTTTTGGCGGATGATTTCCATATTTACCCCGCTTTAAATTATTTTTTATATATTTTGAAGTTTAAAATTTGAAGTTTAAAAATAGAACTGAAAACTGAGTTTTACACCCGATACACTATAAATTTTCGCTTCTGCGGCATTTTTGCTTCGCCGATAATGCCTGCTTCCAGAGACGCACAAAACGGAAATTTAAAATGAAACCAGTATACACCCGATGACTATAAAAAAATCCGTTTCCCCTGTCTGCCGACAGGCCGGCATTTTTGCTTCGTGGAAAATCCTGATTTTCAGAGCCGCATAAAGCAGAAATTAAAAGGGAAACCAGTAAATAAGTGATATGTCTGAGGATATTTTGATTACAGTGATTTACCTTAATTTTTCATAATATGCGGTAACAGAAAACAAAAATATCTATTTTTCGAAAAAACCGTGGAGTGGAAATGATATGGAAATGATGTGAAAATTAAAATGAGGGCAAAATACGAAAATTTTTCATAAGGAAATAAAAAAGTACTTATTTCAGCAGTTCCCGCATTTTTTTCTGAATGGAAAGACCATAATCTGGATCATTAAACGCGAATTCCAGAAAAGCTTCAAAATAACTTTCAAAATTTCCCACATCAAAACGGCGGTCAGCGTGAGAAATGGACAGACCATACACTTTTTTACCATCTGTAATCATGGCTTGGATGGCGTCAGTCAGCTGGATTTCACCACCTTTACCAGGTTTCGTTTTTTTTAAGTAGTCGAAAATCTCTCCTGAAAAAACATAACGACTCGCCACGGCTAATTGGCTGGGAGCTTCTTCAGCCGAAGGTTTTTCCACGATATTCGATAATTGAAAAATGTGTCCTTCCTGAACCTCTTCACCTTCTTTCGGGGCGGCGATTCCATAACGGTGCACATCCTGAAGCGGGACTTTCTCAAAAGATATAACGGCAGCAGCAGATTTTTTTTCGAATTCTGTAATCATCTGGCGTACTACTTTTGACGCGGCATGAATTCCGAGGACAGAATCTCCCAGCGCGACGACAAAATTTTCTCTTCCGATCATGGGTTCTGCGCATAAAACGGCATGTCCCAGGCCGAGCTGCTTTCGCTGCCGTGTATAAAAATACTGGATTTTTTCCCGCTCAAATTCCAGTTCGGCCAATAATTCCTCTTTTCCTGTGTGCCGCAAATGTTCTGTCAGCTCAGGATCCAAATCAAAATGATTTTCGATCGCTGTTTTTCCTGGACCAGTAATAAAAAGCATTTTCTCCAGTCCACAGTGATAAAGCTCTTCGACGACATACTGTACGATCGGCTTTCGTCCGACAGGCAGCATTTCTTTTGGCTGACTTTTTGCCAGAGGCAGTAATCGAGTTCCTCTCCCGGCCACGGGAATTACGGCGAGTTTAATGGTCATGATGAATTTAATGATTTTATTGAAAAAATGGATTTTGAAAGTCTGTTTAACGGGATAATAATGTTCATGCCGATAAAAACATAATTAAAAAATATATTATATACTGATTTTCGAAGAAGTTTAGGTTTTTATGCCCTTATGGTTTTTGTGCTAAAATGTTTGATTTTACCCGCTGCCTTACTTACTTTTTGCCAGCTCATGACAGACAGACCAAAGAAAAGCAAAATTTTAAAGAAAATCAGTATATAAATATCTTACACTATAAATGTGCTGATTACAAGAGATGAAAGTATTTTTTATAGAATTATTATAGAATTATTTATGTCTAGTATACTATAATTTTACTGTTCCTGTGGTATCTCGAGAAGAGGAAAAATCTTGATTTTACAGTTACAAAAACCGAATTTTTAACAAAAAATATTAAAAATATAAATTATTGTTAATATTTTGCCCATTTTCGCCGTGTTCCCACTTAAAATTTGGGAAAATTAAGGTAAAATATATTTGGGGTGTGTCAGGGCCCCCGTATGTTTTATCAAGTTTTGTTATTTTATTTATTTATAATTGTGTATGTCAGAAAGTATATTAAATAGGAAACCAGGTTTATTCGTTTCGTCTCAGTCTTTTCAGAAATCAGAAAAGCGGCAGCATCCGGAGATATGGGAAGAGAAAGTCGTCCAGAATGATTTTGGTACCGAATATGAGATGGAAGAAATGTCACGAGTGGAAGTGCCAGAAATTAAACCGTCAAGTTATTTTTCTTGGCGTATATGGCTGGACAGATTTTTTGCGATTCTTTTATTAATTCCTGGTCTCCCGATCATGGCAGTCGTCGCGACATTACTTATTTTGACATCAGATGGTCCGATTTTGTACTGCCAGCGGCGTGTGGGAATTCGCGGGAAGGTGTTTCCGTTAATGAAATTTCGTACGATGATTCGAGATGCGGAAAAGAAAACAGGGCCTGTGTGGACGAGTGTGAATGACCCACGGATTACGAAATTAGGGAAATTATTGCGTCCGACTCATTTAGATGAATTACCTCAGCTGTTTAATGTTTTAATGGGACAGATGGCGTTAATTGGGCCGCGTCCAGAACGTCCGGAGTTTACGTGCCATCTGGAAAGAGAGATTCCGGGTTACAGTAATCGTAGCTTAATTATTCCGGGAGTTACAGGTCTGGCTCAGGTTAATTTACCTCCTGACTCGGATCTGGAAAGTGTACGCCGTAAATTGACTTTAGACCTGGAATATATTCAGACAGCGAATTTTAAGCTGGACTTTCAGCTTTTTCTTTGTACTTTTTTACGGCTTTTGTGTATTCGTGGGGATGTATGTCTGAGATGGACTCATGTTTTACGAGAGGTGAATGTTCCTGATTATATGAGAAAGACAGAAGGAACGACAGAAACGGTGCCTGCGACTTTTGTCGATCAAGAACGGAAAATGCATGATGAAGAAGTGATTTTAAAGGAGAAAAATAGAGGTTCCGCAGAGTTTTTGGAAAAAGTAGAGTAAGTAGGGCGGAAATGGAGAATCACAGAGGAAAGGAAGAGCGAAATTTTCCACAGCGGAATGCCATGACGGTGGATGTGGAAGATTTTTATCAGGTTTCTGCCTTCGAGAAATATATTTCACGTGATGACTGGAGTCAGTATCCACAGAGAATCGAAGACAGTACTCGGCGAATCTTGGAAATTTTTGAACAGTCACAGATTTCTGCTACTTTTTTTATTCTTGGCTGGGTGGCGCAGAAGTATCCATTCCTTGTACGAGAAATAGAGCGCGGGGGTCATGAAATCGGCCTGCACAGTTATTCTCATCGGCTGATTTATGAAATGACACCGGAAGAATTCCGTGAAGATTTACGTAAAGGGAAAGTCATTTTAGAAGATATACTCGGAAAATCGGTATATTCTTTTCGTGCGCCGAGTTTTTCGATAACTCAGCGTTCTTTGTGGGCATTAGAAATCTTGGTGGAAGAAGGAATTCGGTACGATTCGAGTATTTTTCCGATTTATCATGATCGTTATGGTATTCCCGGCGGTAAGGTGGAAATGCATGAGATTTCCACCGCCTCTGGTGTTTTGTATGAATTTCCGCCGTCCGTAATGAAATTTTTGGGAAAGAATTTTCCTGTTTCTGGAGGAGGATATTTTCGTCTGTATCCATACCGATTTTCGCGTTTTTGTCTCAGAAATGTAAATATTCGCGCTGGGAGGCCATTTATATTTTATATTCATCCGTGGGAAGTGGATCCACAGCAGCCGCGTTTACCTTTTGGCTCGCGCAGTACTCAGTTTCGCCACAGAGTGGGATTATCTCGAAATGAAGGAAAATTGTTGCGTCTTCTAAAGGATTTTCGTTTTTCTGGCATGCAGGATGTGATGGATGCTTATTTTGGACTTCAGAAAGGGACATGATGAAAATTCTTTTTTTAACGCACCGGTATCCTCATCCCCCGAATCGGGGTGACCGTATTCGTTCATTTCATTTACTGGAATATATGTCTGAGAGAGGAGAAGTAACGCTGGTTACTTTTTTTGATGAGCCGCCGTCAGATGAATCTCGTCAGGTACTGGCTTCCTTATGTCAGGATGTTCTCGCTTTTTCTTGGCCGAGATGGAAAAAATGGTGGTACGCAGGCTGTTCTTTTTTGTTTGGGAAAACAGTTACGGAAGGGCTTTTTTATAATCGGTGGTTACGTGCCCAGCTGTTATCTTTAATGGGAGAACAGGATTTTGACGTGATCGTGGTTTTTTGTTCCAGTATGTTTCAGTATGTAAAATTTTTGAAAAAACATGCGCGCAAAATAAATGGAAATTTAGAATTTCCACGGGTTATCGTGGATCTGGTGGATGTGGACAGTCAAAAATGGTATGATTATGCAAAAGTTGCGAAAATTCCGTTAAAATGGCTGTTTAAGCTGGAAGGTAGGCGGCTGCGGCAGGTGGAAACCCAGATAGAGTCGGAGTCAGAGGCCATGATGGTCGTGACGCAGGAAGAGATGGCTCTTTACAGGAGTTTTTGTCCGACAAAGAAAATATTTCCGGTAACGAATGGTGTGGATACGGTGTTTTTTGATCGGGAGGCACCTGCGCTGCGTCAGACAGAAGGGATTCCGTTTCGGTGTGTTTTTGTCGGAGCCATGGATTATCGTGCGAATGTTGATGGGGTGCTGTGGTTTATAAAAGAGGTTTGGCCGAAGGTCAGGGAGAAGTTTCCTGAGGCGGAATTTGATGTCGTGGGCAGTAATCCTGTGATGAATTTAGTGCGAGTGGCGGCGGAATCACCGGGAGTAAATGTGCTCGGATCGGTGCCGGATGTTCGGCCCTATTTAAAGCGTGCTGCGGTGGCGGTTATACCGTTACGTGTGGCACGGGGAATTCAGAATAAGGTACTGGAAAGTTTATCCATGGGGTGTGCGGTCACGGCATCCGCACAGTCGGTGGAAGGAATCGAGGCAGTTTCAGGGGAAGATTTATTTATCTGTGATTCTCCGGAGGAATGGACAGAAAAGATTTCCGATCTTTTCAAAAATGAAAATTTACGCTATAAATTGGGCAGTCATGGACGTGAATTGGTGATCAGGCGTTATGCCTGGTCGGCGTGTCTGGAAAATTTTGGAAATTTACTTGTACCAAAAAAGGACGAAAAAGAACCATGAAGGGACCTCTTTTTGTATATTTTATGACGATAATAGGAATCGGCAGCTCTCTGTTTTATCCGTATGTGGCGGTGCTGGTATATGTTTTGTTTGCTGTCATGTCGCCGAATGCCTTATGGTACTATAATTTACCTCCTACATTTTTTAATTCAGGATTTGGATATTCAGAGATGGTGGCATATCCGATGATTATAGGATGGGTGCTGCATTCCTGTGGTAATTTGCGAATTGGGAGGGCGTACTTTCCCATGGCCATTTTAGTGTGTTATCTATTATGGGTGATCGTAACTTCTTTTATTTTGGAGATTACTCCTCTGGGCTGGGAAACGGTGATCATGCTGGTACGCCTTTTGACCGCGATGATTATCGTGCTAACTTTATGTAACTCGGTTTTTGGACTTAAGTGTCTGGTCTGGACGATTATTTTCGGAACAGGTTTTGTGGCATATGAGCTGAATATGTCATATTTTGGCGGGTTTAATCGGCTGCAGATGGTGGGTTTTGCGGGAATGGATAATAATTTTTTCGCGGTGGCGATGGTTATGGGGGCGACAGTTTCTTTTTTTACTGGTCTGGCGGAAAAAAATTATGTTTTGAAGGCTCTGGCATTTCTCTCAGCGGTACTGCAGGCACATACGGTTCTATTTTCCATGTCGCGTGGAGGGATGTTAGCCCTGTGTGTCGTAGGTGCTGTATCATTCCTGTTATTACCTAAAACGCCGGGAAATATTACCTTATTTTTGGTGGCGGTGATTATCGGTTTAGCGCTGGCTGGTCCGAGTGTGCGAGAACGTTTTTTCTCGAGTTTTGAGAATATGGAAGATTTAGATGGTTCTGCTCAGTCGCGTCTGACCAGCTGGAAGAACTGTATAACGGTGATTAAGGAAAAGCCTGTCATGGGGGTGGGAATTCAGAACTGGGCGAGGTATGCGCGGTCACGTTTTGGGATATTTTTGGAAGCACACTCGACGTGGTTACAGGCGGCGGCGGAAACGGGGATTATTGGAGGTCTTTTGCAGGCGAGTTTTATTTTTGCGTGTATGTGGAAGGTTTTGGCAGTCGCTTTTGCGAAGATACCTTTACCGGATCCCAGTTTAAGATATTATGGACAGATGGTAATTGCCGCGATGTGTGGTTATGTGGCGGCCGCACAATTTGTTTCGCTGTATTATTTGGAAGTGGTGTATTATGTTTGTCTTGTGGGATTATGCTGTTTAAAAATTTCATTTCTTTATTCAGAAGAATTAGAGGAAGAAGCGCAGGTGGCTCAGGCATAAAGTAAAAGTGGTATGGAATTTATATCTGGTTCCACTTTTAATTTAAGTTTTGTGCAGTTCTTAAAGCAGGGCTTTTCAGTTTAGTCTGCTGCTGGCAGGGAAGCAAAAATGCCGGAGAAGCGGAAATTTATAGTGTGAGTCGGATATAAAAATGCGGGACTGTCTGTTGGCGGACACGAGGAGTGGAAATTTTTAGTATTTAGGGCATAAAGCGTGTCGGATATAAAAACTGAATTCGAGAAAAGTAAGATGGAAAAGACGGAAAACATGATACTGCAGGGGGATGAAAGTTCTCCATATAAAGGTGTGTTTAATCGTGGAGTGGAAATGGTTATGGAGGTTTTTCACGCACGTGAGTTACTTTTCCAGCTGATACTGCGTGATATTCGGATTCGGTATAAACAGGCGGCTTTAGGTTTTGCGTGGGCTATTTTTATGCCGTTACTGATTATTGCCAGTGGAGTTTTGGTGAAATTCGCCATGTCTTTTCTGTCACAGCAGCCACTGGATGTTTCGAGTATCGCGGGAATGGGCATAAAAGCCATGGTCTGGGCATTTTTCGCAGGGTGCATTACTTTTTCAAGTAATGTTTTGTCGGGAAATATTAATCTGGTAACCAAAATATATTTTCCACGAGAGGTGCTTCCGCTGGCGGCGGTATTCACACAGGTTTTTGACTCTTTTATCGGTGCACTGGGAATGTCGGTGCTTCTGTTCCTGTTTTTTGATATTACCTTTTCCTGGACGATTCTCTGGCTGATTCCTCTGGTATTTATTTTGATATGTCTTTCACTGGCTTTAGCGTTATTTATTAGTTGTGCGAATGTGTTTTATCGAGATATAAAATACATCGTGCAGGTTATAATAACGTTCGGGATATTTTTTACCCCGGTGTTTTATGAGCCGATTATGTTTGGGGGAGCTGGATGTAAGCTGATGATGCTGAATCCGCTGACACCGATAATGGAAGGAATGCGGCTTTCGGTGATCGGACCATCTCGATTAGAGCAGCAGATGATGGCGAAAACAGAAGGGGTGTCGGGAGAAGGAAATCTTATCGCGAAAAAATCAGAAAACGCCCGTGCTTCTGTTTCCGATGTTTCCGAAGAGGTACGGAAAGTTAATAAGGAAACACAGAGTGCGTCGAGAGAAGAAATTCTTATGACGAAAAAATCGGAAAGTGCGGAAACTTCTGTTAAGGAAAAATCTGTCGGTATAAATCTGCTGAAGACTTTTGAGGTGGATGGCGTACGGATCTGGAGCCCGTATTATCTTTTATATTCTTTTTTATTCGCGGTCGGTGGTTTAATGCTTACGTGGTGGAATTTTCACCGTCTGGAATTTATTTTGCCGGAATATATCTAAAAAAGTTTTGGGTCTGTTCCCTGCGTGATTTTATACTTAAAATTTTTCTTGACACATTATATACCCGATATACTATAAAATTTCGCTTCGCTGAAAAAGCCTGCTTTTAGAGCCGCATAAAACGAAAATTTAAAGTGGCCCCAGTAATTTTTGTTTTTCCTGTATTTTATGCTGGAGGTACCTATAAATTTATGCTTTTCTGTATTTCCGGATGCATAAATACTGTATTCTGTGACCGAGCCAAAAGGAAATTTAAAGTGGACTCATAAAAAAGCCATTTTCCATGTACAGGAAAATGGCTTTTGTGACAGGAAGTTTTTTTGGCCGTGTGAATATCTTGTGAAGTAATGTCTGATGTATTACGAGATTCGGTTTCGCAGTTACACTGAGTGAAATACTTATTTAGGTGACTGGGTAAAACGAAAATGAGAATCAGATGGACAGAAGTGTCTGTGTGGACGGCATATTCCTGAAAATAAAAACCCGTGGCCTGCCAGCTGTCCGAGTGTGGACAGATAAGGCAGGCGGTGCGGGAAATTTATGTCTCGGATATAACCGTGTCTTTCCTTCAGATATATATTATTTCCGATATACTATAAATTTCTGCTTCCACGGCATTTTGCTTCGCTGAAAATACCTGCTTTCAGAGCCGCACAAAACGGAAATTTAAAGTGGAACCATAATATTCTTTTGCGTAAATCAGTATAATGTATAGTCAGAATGAAAGAAAGATAAAATCGAAATTACTTCACGTTTATATACACGGAATGATGTGCGTCAGGGACCCACAGGACGGGGATTCGGATCATTAAAATGCCGGGGGCCACGGAGTGTGTAATAGGGGTCTATCATGGGCTGACGGCGAAAACCACCGAATCTTCCACCACGGTCAGGTGTGGCGAAGATGCCCGGTCGGTGCACGGGTGCATGAAAAATCGGGGCGGGAACAGGACGTGTTCCGATGCGGTTTCTCCAGGCTCCGGTTCCAAAATTTATGCCATTACATTCACGACAGACATTTATTGGTTCACCGGGAACTGTCTGAGTTACTGGGGCGGCCGCAGGTACGGGTAAAGCGGTGTTTCCGGGGGCGGGTACAGCGGAATTAGCCGCTGGTGCGGGAACGGGTTTCGTTTCCATGACGGAAGAGGTAACGTTCGCCGGAACGGCAGGCACGGGTAAAACCGGTGTTACGGTTTCCGTGATCGGTTCCGCCGCTTCCACAGGTGCCGATTCTAAAAGTAATGATGTTTTGACGGGCTGCGGCACAGGGTCAGAGAGCTGAAGCCCTTCTCCTCCCAGCGCAGCTGCTTCGTCTGGATGCAGCTGAATTTCTTCTGTACTTACCAGATTCGTATTATTTTGGGAATCTGAAAGGGCTTCTAATAAAAGATCTGCGTCCGTGTCTTGTGAAAAACCCTGAGAAAAGGGTAAAAACATAAGACATGAGAACAGAAACAGACGAATTACAGGAACTGAAAAATGATTTTTTCGCATGTGTGTTTCCTTTATATATCCATTATAATGAAATAAAATCTGTTAATGGAAAATAAATTTTCCTGAACAGACGCTTCCGAAATAATACTCTGATTTCCATGAAAATCCTGTTTTTTATGTGAAAAGACCAGGTATTTTCAGCAGAATAAATTCCGATAACGAAAAATACGCGTATCGGGTATATACATTTACATCATTTTTTTCGGTTTTCCTGATCAGTGGAATTCATCTGTATTTCTTATTAATAAAGATTTTATGGAATTCTCTGTAAGTGAGAGTCTGATTAGGGGTAATAAGTAAAATAGAGAAGGAGAACTTTTGGAGGATTCATAAAAAAGCAGGAGTTTAAATATTTTACGTGCGATATATGGACGATTTTTTTGTTTTTTAAAATGCATGTGGTCTGAAATGGGGAATACGCGCATGGAAATGTCTGAAATGCTCAAAAATTGTCATGTCTCGGATTAAGAAAAAATGTGTGCTGGGGTCTTAAACTTCAGGTTTTGTTGACAAAAAATGGGTAAGCGTTATACTTTAATATACCTGATTTTACTTTAGATTTTTGTTTTGCGCAGTTCGGAATGCCAGGTATTTTCAGTAAAGAATATCCTGGTTTTTATTTAAATTTCCATTTTGTGGCGCGGAAAACGGGTATTTTCGTCGAAGCAAAAATGCCGGAGAAGCGGAAATTCATAGTGTGTGGGAGATAAAAGGTGAGAAAGTTCGGGGCTTATGTAAATTTTTTCTGATGGTGATGGTGGCAATTTTTATCACATATGCACTGTAAAAAAACGCCTCCGCTGTTTTTTGAGCATGCGAAAAGAAAAGATTTAAAGGAGTACGGTTTACAGAGAGAAATATATAAAATTTAAGTTTAAAATATATAACGAGAAGAAGTGAATGTGGAATACGTATGGGAAATGCGGAACAGTATTTAAAACCAGAAGTGATTACACGGATAAAACGTCTGGATTTACGGGCAAAATTTATCGTAAAGGGATTTTTACAGGGACTCCATTCCAGTCCATTTCAGGGATTTTCGGTGGAGTTTAGTGAACATCGGCGTTACTCTCAGGGAGATGATCCACAGGATATAGACTGGCTGATTTATGCGAAAACGGATAAATATTATGTGAAAAAATTTGAGTCGGAAACGAATATCACGGGTTATCTGGTGGTGGATCAGAGCGCGTCCATGAATTATACATATCGGCAGGAAGTAACGAAATTTGAGTACGCGATTTGTCTGGCAGCCGCTCTGGCGTATCTTATGATTCATCAGCAGGATCCGGTGGGACTTTTAACTTTTGATGACCAGTTAAGAAAAAGTATTCCGCCCCGTTCTCGACGTACGCAGTTATCAGATATTTTGTCGGCACTTTCGCGTCTGACACCGGAAGGCAGGACGAATATCGCGACTGCTCTGACACAGACGGCTGCCATGCTGCGTCACCGCAGTCTGGTAATGGTCTTTAGCGATTTATTAATGGAACAGAAGCCTGTTTTGGAAGCATTACATAAACTTCGCTGGGCAGGGCATGATGTGTTACTGCTTCATATTTTGGATGAGGCAGAAGTGAAATTTCCTTTTCGTGGAATGCTGGAAATGAAAGATCCGGAAACACAGGATATGGTTTCGGTGGATGCGGATGGTTTTCAGCAGGCATATCTGGACGGGGTGCGGCATTTCAGAGAGAATTATCGTCGGGAATGTGCGGTGATGGGAGTGGATTATCTTCCGCTGGACACCAGTTTACAGTTCGATAAGGCTCTGACAGAATATCTTTTGCGCAGGAAAGGAAAATAATTTCTTCTAAAATTTCTGGATTTTTTCCCGATACACTAAATTTTCCGTTTTCCCTGTCCGCCGACAGGCCGGCATTTTTGCTTTCGGTGAAAATGTCGGCTTTAAGAACCGCATGAAACGGAAATTTAAACGAGAACCAGGAATATTCCTGGTGGTACGATACATTTTTGTATGTTTCTGAATATTTCCGATTTTCCTGTATTTTTGCTTCTGCCACATTTCTGTCTGGGGTGAAAAAATACCAGAGCTTTCATGGCGCTCCAGAAGAAGAAAATGAAAAAAGAATTGGGAGGCTTTATATCCGATGCATTATAAAATTCCGCTTTTTCCCGACATTTTTGCTTTCGGTGAAAATGCTCTTTCAGATGTGCGGAAAACGGAAATTTAAATGAGAACCAGGTATAAATTCTTACAGTATATCGTGATAAATAACAAAAATAAAAGAGGCAGAATTCGGTGATTCTGTTTTGTGTAATCACGTTTAATCGGTTTCAGTGAAATGTATTTTACCGCACACAAAAATAGACCGCCGAGGAGGTTACGGAAAAACAGTTTTAGTGAAGTGTGTGTTTTATATACCCGATGTATTATGAATTTTCGTGTCCCCGGCATTTTTGCTTTCGGTGAAAATGCCTGCTTTCAGAACCACACGAAACGGAAATTTAGAGTGGAACCAGTAAAATATGCATAAACGCAGGGAGATGAAAATATATCTGATGAATATATAAAATTTCATTTCGTCTGTATTTTATACCCGATGTATTATGAATTTTCGTGTTCCCGACATTTTTGCTTTCGGTGAAAATGCCTGCTTTCAGAACCACACGAAATGGAAATTTAAACGTGAATCACTAAAGTTAAAATTTTCGAATAAATTAAGATTTTTCGTGAAAAGGTTCTCGATGAATCAGTTTACGGTCAAAATAATTGATGGACATTCCTGCGTCGACGATAATTTTTTGGGCATTAATTCCGCTGGAACGTGGACTTAAAAGAAAAATGGCGGTGTTCGCAGCTTCTTCTGTTTTTACGGCGCGTCCGCGTGGGATGACTTCTTCTGCATAAAGGTAAGAGTCGACATAACCGGGAATGCCTGCGGAGGCGGAGGTTTTTAATAGGCCAGGGCCGACTGCGTTAAAGCGAATTTCAGAAAATTCACTGAAAGATTTTGCCAAAAAAGCTAGCGAAGAGTCCAGCGCAGCTTTAATGGGCCCCATGTAACCATAACTTTCACTGGCCATGTGTGTGGTGGAAATGGAAATCGTGACCACGGAGGCATCTCGCGCCAGCAGGTCCTTAAAAGCACCAGCTAAAGCGGTTAAAGAAAAACATGAAATATTAACGGCCTGAAGGAATTCTTTTTCCCCTGTTTCGTGGAAAGGAAGCATTCCGCGGGAATAATCTGCGAAAGCCAGTGAGTGTACCAGGCCGTGAAATTTTGTGTTCGGATACTGCTCAAGACACTCATCTCGCAGGCGGAGAATGTCTTCGGAGTGCTCCACATTACACAGGTGTATGTCTTCCGGTGAAATTTCAGGGAAAAGTTTCTGTATCTTTTCACGAATTTCTTCGTTCAGAACCACCAGAACACATCTTGCGCCACACTCCAGTAAATTTCGCGTGATAAAATACGCGACACTTTTTTTGTTCGCCACACCAAAAATAAGAAACTGTTTTTCTTTTAACTGTAAAAAATCATTCATGATGGTTCTTTCTGATGGTTCATGGAATGGGGGAAGAATTATATACTTCCATTTTACATTTCCGTTTTATACGGCTCTGAAATCAGGCATACTTCGCTAAAATGCCTGCCTGTCGGCGGACAGGAAAAATGGAAACTTGTAGTGCATCAGGTATAAAATCAGGCATAAAATAAATCCAGAATCACAGTGTAAAAAAGAAAAAGTTCTTATGCTTTAAAAATAGCTGTTTTCCTAAATTTAGATTTTATACCCGGTACACTATAAATTTCTGCTTCCACGGCATTTTGCTTCGCTGAAAATGCTGGATTTCAGAACCGCACAAAACGGAAATTTAAAGTGGAACCAGTATGTGTGTCATAAAAACCGGCATTTCATATAATCACAAAATGCCGGAAAAAAAATCAGTTTTATGTGTGTGTCTGAGGTATAAGGATATATTCTTATGTAATTTTTTGTTAAAAGTGTTTTTGGTCCGATGCGCGATAAATTTCTGCTTCTTCGGTATTTTTACTTCGCTGAAAATGCCCGGATTTCAGAGCTGCATAAAACGGAAATTTAAAGTTTATCAGTATATTTTCTCGGTGAGAAGGATATATCAGTTTTCCTCACGTGGATTTTCCACGATCATCACGACAAAACTCAGTTTCACTGCCAAAAGATTATTTTTTGTTACCGTGGCGGACATTTTATGAGCGCGTGGTACAGAATTTTCTGTTACGACAGAAATCTGAATCGTGTCTCCAGGCTCAATAATCTGACGGAAGCGCACGTCATTCATTTTGACGACCACGGGTACTTTTCCGCCAGCATCTGCGGTACCATTTTTGATTGTGACTCGGCCATCCTTCTGCATGTTTCGTGAAAGCATAATGGCACCGGCCTGCATGGCCGCTTCACATAAAATAACACCGGGAACGATCGGCGTTTCGGGATAATGTCCCTGAAAAAAGCCTTCCTCGCCTGTAAATGTTTTTTGACATACAATTTTTGAGTCGGTACATTCCAGTATTTTGTCGACAAATAAAAATGGTTCCCGATGAGGAATCGACTGATAAATAGCGTCTTCTGCCATGATATTCCTGATTTTAAAAAGTTAAACAGTTTTTTACATTATCAGCAGAGCTTAAGGCTTCTGCCGAGATGTGATAAATTCATGTCTTTTTACCCGATACATTATAAATTTCCACTTCTGGGACATTTTTGTTTCGCTGAAAATGCCTGCTTTAAGAATCGCACAAAACGGAAATTTAAAATGGAAACAGTATATATATGAAAAAACTCTGCATTTTTAATTTTTCGCGCTGTCTGGTCCCTGTATTTATACCTTTACAGGGAAACACAAGAAATTTTTGTTTACGGGGATTATGTTTTTGCTGAAAATAATAGCTTTCGTGGCCGTGCAAAACGGAAATTAAAAAAAGTAGAATCAGAGTATATTACGAATATTCTGAAAATTCTATTATACTGATTCTCCTTTAAATTTCCGTTTTATGTGCTCTGAAGCAGACATTTTTAGCGAAGCAAAAATGCCGAAAAAGCGGAAATTTATAGTGCATCAGGTATAAAATATAAAACATTCAGAGGTATCACAAAATATATTCTCGATTACTGATAATCTGTGGGAGGTACCTGAGAGATATATTCTCGCCAGCCATCCAGCAGCTGTTTTGGGAGATTATTTTCATGAGTGAACTCTTCCGCGACGACTGTATTTGTGCTGGGAACCGTTACGTTAACGTAAAGTCGGCCATCCGAGGTATACTGAAAGGTAACATTAATCTGAGTTCCTGCAGGCAGTCCTGGAGGTAAATTCCGGACGACACAGCTTCCGATAAAAGTGCAGTTCTCAGGAGATGTGCTTTCTCCCTCAACTATCGAAACTAAAATACTTCGCTGGTTATTTTTTTGAGTCCGAAACGTACGACTTACTCTGACGGGAAGGTGTGTATTTCGTGGAATCAGCACACCGACGCGCGCCAGACCAGTCGTCGGGTCTTTTCCGATAACCCCTAAAGAGTGAGAGTTTACGTTTTTGATCGAAAAAGTTGGGGCATTTCCCTCTGAAACAGAAAGAATGTGCTGGGCATGAAGGGCCGCACCCAGCGCGACAGCTTCATCCGCAGCTGCACTGGCGTCTGGTTCACGGCCAGTCACCTGAAATAACATGTTACGCACCATGGGCATACGACTGGAACCTCCGACTAACAAAACGCGAGAAATGTCGTCCCATTCCAGACCGGAAGCCCGGAGCGTCTGCATGGTGGTAAAACGTGTACGGTCCAATAAATCTTGTGTGATCTGCTCAAATTCTTCTCTCGTGATTTCGACACGTTTAGAAAATCCCTTAAAATCACAGGTAATCGTGGTTTTCATCCGTGCAGAGAGTGTTCTTTTCGCATCCTCACATTCTCGCCATAATTTTCCTCTTGCGCAGATGTCTTCTCGAGGATCCACATAAAAATCTTGGACGAATTTATCCGCGACAAAATTTAGTAATCGAAAATCCCAGTCAAAACCTCCCAGCTGAACGTCTCCGTCCGTGGCTAAAGTAACATACTCATTTCCCCGGATCTGCATGATGGTTACATCAAAAGTTCCTCCGCCAAGATCATATACAAGAACATTTTCCTGTTTTGTGTTCTGACCCAGCACTCCACTCTGGTATCCGAAAGCCAGCGCGGCCGCGGTGGGCTCATTAATAATATCCAGAACTTCAAAACCTGCCATGTACCCTGCGTCCTGCGTGGCTTTCCTGCGTACTTCATCAAAATAAGCGGGTACGGTAATCACGACTTTTGAAAAATCCCCGATTAATTGAATCGCATCCAGACGCAATTTATTCAGAATAAATGCTTCGATAACCTCAGGCGGATACTGTTTATCACCGAGAATCTGGTGAAAAACCTTATGCCCCATGTCACGTTTTGCGCACAGGGCGATACAAGAAGCATCTGTCGAAATGGCTTTTAAAGCCTCTTTCCCGACGATCGCAGTTTTTTGCTCAAAAAAAGTTACGCTGGGAGTAATGCGGTCACCCTCAGAGTTCATAAGGGTTACAGGGCGCCCGCTGGCGTCTACATGCGCGATCGCGGAAAATGTGGTGCCTAAATCGATTCCTACTGCCGGTGTTTTAAGAGTCATTATCGTTACTAAATTTTAAAAAATGATAAATTATGTTCCTGATACACGATAAAATTTTTATATTTTATAAATTTTACTGCGTTTTTCATTCGAGAGTTGGCTGAAAATATTTTTCAGGCTGGCGCCGAATGGAGGGAATTTTATACCCGATACACTATAAATTTTCACTTCTCCTGTCCGCCGACAGGCAGGCATTTTGCTTCGCTGAAAATACCTGCTTCGAGAGCCGCACAAAATGGAAATTTAAAATGAAACCAGTATAAGATGCATCCAGTGTGTTTTATATGACAAGTTTTGTAAATATTTTATACCTGATACATTTATATATAAAAATTCCGTTTCTCTGGCATTTTTGTGTCGCTGAAAATACCTGCTTCGAGAGCCGCACAAAATGGAAAATGAAAGCAGAAGCAGCGTGAGCCGCCAGCCGAGGAAGGAATGTGGGTATGGTTCCAGGAGAGTATGAATATATGCTCTTCTTAAAATGTCGGATAAAATACCATATTCTAAATTATACACAAATAAATTTAATTTGCAACTATTACTGGCTCTTTTTTAAATATTCCTTTTTATACGGACATAAATCCTATTTATACTGATTCTCGTTTAAATTTCCATTTTGTGCGGCTCTCGAAGCAGGTATTTTTAGCGAAGCAAAATGCCGGAAAAGCGGTATTTTATCGTGCATCGGGAATATGAGCGTCTGTCGCGGTTAAGTGTAAGTTTTATAAGCTCGGCGTCAGCAGATATTTTGGTGAAATATACACTGAATATAACGAAAAATTCCGTTTTACGGGATTCTTGGTACGGGTATTTCATGTGTCGCGAAATACCTGCCTGTGGACAGGGAAAGTGAAATTTTATCATTCGTCAGGTATAAGATGCAGGTATAAAATATGGGAAAAGTAATAATTTGTAATACCGGTCAGAGCTAAAAAATATATGAATAATACACTTTAATAAAAATGATTTTATGGACATAATATTTTCTGCACGGCGGGCTCTTTTAAATAATCTCGAAATTTGTGGGATTTTAGATTAAGTAGAATCGGTAAAAAAGTGGCGGGAGCACCAGAAGAGAATATGTTTTGTGGTATTCCGGTGACTCCGAAAGCCTTTTCTTTATTTTCATCAATTTTTGGATAAAATCGTAATGCAGGATCTGATGGATTCACGGTAAAAATGATTTTTTGTGCACCCCAAGTTACTTTTGAAAACCGATTTTTTTCCATAAGTTCATAACTGGCGGCCGGTGTGGCGATTAAAATCGCATAAAAAAGGTGGTCTGGAATATTCACACCAGGCTTATAAATACGATAATTGTAATAATCTCCGCCACCACAGAGGTGTAAGGCGGTAAGGACAGAACGCGCGCCAAAACTGTATCCTAAAAGTGTTACTTTCTGTGAAAGAGGAAGATCTTTCAAAAAATAGGCAAGATAAACTCCCTGCACGTCAGCCCAAAATGCTTTTCCACGGTATTCCATACGGATACGGGGTGTTTCTCTGTCTGTGTTCCAGTTCCATATGACAAAACGTGGGGGTATTTCACAAGGAAGAATATTCAAAAGGTGGATTCCGTCTTCGGAGGCATCCTGAGTGCTGGTACGATTTCCGTGGACATAAATATAAATGGGTTTTTTTAGTGGGAAATCTTGAAAGAATTCTTCCAGAGACGAAATTTTCCAGCCATTTTGAGTCCAGCGGTGGACGCGCCATTTATTTTTTTCTTCTGGGGTGGGTACAGAAGGAGAAGAATCCAGCGTTTCGATTCGCCATAAATCTGGTGGATTTTTGAAAAAAGGTTTATGCAAAATATGTTTATCATAATTATGGGGAATCGGAGAAACACGTGGTGGAACAGAGGGCATGTCATGAAAAAAACGTGGAGCAGAAGGTACCTGCGCGGGGATAAGTGTACGACGCGAATTGTCTGGCGCAGGGAGGGAATGTTCCACAGAATGTGGAGAATTATAGGGTGAAAAAACAGGAGGATATGTTTCTGAGGGAATTTTAGTAAAATGGGAAGGATTTTGTGAAAATTTGTTTGTGGAATAATGAAAATCAGAAATCTCACCATTTTCAGGTTTTTTTGTTAAGGTATAAGAAAAAGGAAATGGTGCTGGCGCACGAAAATTCTGACGAGGAAAATTTTCGCACATAATTATATCGGAAAATAAAAAAATAAACAGAAATGAAACAGGGAAAAATAGAATGTGAGTCCGCACCTTTAAAACCACCTTTCACGCATTTTTTCTCAAAAGTTTTAAATACGTATAATTTTTATATCTGATGTACTGTAAATGTTTTTCTCTGTCAGCTGCCGTCTGAACCGAAAACGCCATATTTTGTGATTCCTAAAAATAGAAATTTAAATGGAGTCATATAATTTATACCCGATACACTATAAATTTCCGCTTCTGCGGCATTTTACTTCGCTAAAAATGTGCTTTCAGAGCTGCGCGAAACGGAAATTTAATGAGGAACCAGTATATAAGTATATATGGAGAATAATAAAAATACAGAATTATAAAGGAGAAATCGGTTAAATAAGAAGAAACGATTTATGATTTTTTGATGAGTACTGGAATTTTCATATAAAATACGCTAAAATATAAGGTGATGTGAAAATATATAAGATAAAGAGGGAAGGAATTTTTGTACTCGACGTACTATAAATTTTGCGTTCTGGACATTTCATGACGCATAAAATATTTATTTTTTGACTCTAAAATGAATTTTGTGCACAGTGTGTTATAAAATTCCGCTTTTTCGCCATTTTCAGCGAAGAAAATGCCTGGAAGACGGAAATTCATAGTGTATCGGGTATAAGAATGATGGTGCATCGGGGAATAAATAATTATTTGGAAAATAAATAGTGTGGGGAAGAAGGTTATATGCAAAATGTGGGAATAATCTGCTTTGGGGGATGTTATCTGATCGCGGCTTTTATGGAGTTTTTGCGTTTAAGATATTTCTCTAAATGGAGTGTTCGTGTGGAGTGGGCCGCTCTTTGGTCGGGCGTTTTTGCACATACGGCCTTTTTATATTATCGGACGTGTGAATATGAACGTTTACCACTTTCCAGTCAGAGAGACTGGGTAATCGTAATCGCGTGGGTTCTTGTGTGTCTGACTTTATTTTTAAAGAGCGCATATAAGGAAAAAAGTTTTGGCATGTTTTTTTTGCCTGGAATTTTATTTTTACTGGCGGGAGCGAAATGGGTGGCGGATGATCAGGTTTTTGCGTATAAACCAGCTTCTGAAGCATGGGGCGCGGTGCATGGTGGTGCCATGATGATGGTGACGGTCAGTGTACTGGCGGGATTTCTTTCCGGAATCATGTATTTATGGCAGGCATGGTTACTGAAGCATCCGCGTTTCACAAGATTTATAAATCATTTACCTTCACTGGAGTGGTTACATTCCGCGAATTGCGGTGCGATGAAATTTTCTACTTTTTTTCTTGCCGGTGGAATTTTGTCTGGTCTGGTGCTGAATGAAATCGCGAAAACTCAGGGAATGCCGTCTGTGGGAATGAGTGATCCGTTTATTTTGGGCGCGACACTTCTTTTAGTGTGGTATCTGGGATCTTATGCGATTTCTTTTTTTTGGAAATTTTCCCAGGAGGGACATTTAGTGGCGTACCGAACGATTTTAAGTTTTGCTGCGCTTCTTTTAATTCTGACTTTTGGCTTTTTTACCATGCACCGGCATAACCAGGGAGTGCCGCCCAAAAGAGTGGAAACCGAAAATTTTTCGGGCAGACCATCTGAAGAACCATTTAAAATGCCTTTACTGAAATCGGAATCCCTGGTGATCATTTCAGAGAATACGGGCATTTCGAAAAATTCTGTGATCTCAGGAAACGCAGGGGTTTCAAAAGATGCTGAAGTTTCAAAAAGCGTGGAAGTTTCGGAAAACGCGGAGGTTTCAA
>JAUNBR010000009.1 GCA_030527015.1 Planctomycetia bacterium | reverse complement strand
GGGATAAAAATCGAGCATATAAAAACATATGCGATGAATCGTTTCTTAAACATATACTCTTAAAAGTTAAAGTAAATAAAAGGATTATACCCACCTTTTGCGATAAACGTGACGGACAAAATAAATAATCCGCAGTACAGAAGGGTATACAGAACACTAAACACGTTTTGAGCTGTGGCCGAGCTGGAGTTCTCATACTTTTTGACCAGCCAGGGTACGACGGGAAAACTGAATAAAACGGCGAAACAATAAACGTATCGCGTTTCATGCCAGTGGAAATGCGCCAAGTCATCCCAGAAAACGTTCGTGCTGAAACCAAACATCGTCTGTAGGTACGAGCCAGCGAGTGTCAGACTGTGAAAGGTATTTCCCTTACTGAATTCCATGACACTCGCGTCAAAACCCGATTTAAATAGCACCCAACCGACGACGACAATTAACATGGTATAAAATACTTTCATGGGAATTTGCCACGGTGCGTTCCAGCGTTTTTCCAGTTTTATTAATTTTTCGAAAACGAGGAAGACAAAAAAGAGTAGTCCCCATAAAACAAAAGCCCAGTCCGCGCCATGCCATAATCCGGTAAGTGCCCAGACGGCAAACAGGTTTACGCCCAGCCGCGGTGTGGAAACACGATTCCCGCCCAAGGGAATATAAACGTAATCGCGAAAGAAACTGCTCAGGGACATGTGCCAGCGCCGCCAAAACTCGCTGATGCTGGTGGAAATATAGGGATAATTGAAGTTTTCCAGAAAGCGGAATCCGAACATCCGCCCCAGCCCGATGGCCATGTCGGAATATCCGGAGAAGTCAAAATAAATCTGAAACGTGTAGGCCAAAGCACCTAACCAGGCCAGGCCGACAGACAGTTCCCCCGGCGGCAGTGCGAATGCCGCGTCGGCGACGATCGCCATGTGATTCGCGACAAGTACTTTTTTCCCCAGTCCTACGATAAATCGGCAAACACCCTCGGAAAAGTCATCCAGGCTTTCATTACGGTGCTTAATTTGCTCGGCGATCGTTTCGTAACGCACGATCGGCCCCGCGATAAGTTGTGGAAAAAACGAAATATACAGCCCGACATTCAGCGGATTTTTCTGCGCCTGTCCTTTACCACGATAAATATCCAGAACGTAACTAATGGCCTGGAAGGTGAAAAATGAAATGCCGATCGGTAAAGTGATTTTAGGAATGGGAATGTAACTGCCCGTGAAATGGTTAATATTTCCCAGCACAAACATCCAGTACTTAAAATAAGCCAGGATTCCCAAGTTACACAGCAGCATGGCCACCAGCACGCTTTTCGTGGCTCTCGGACTGCCACGAAACCGATCCACCAGCAGTCCAAACGCCCAATTCATCACGATGGAAATCATCATCACGAAGACGAAAGAAGGCTCTCCATACGCGTAAAACAGCAGGCTCATTACCAATAAAAAAACGTTTTGCAGTGACCGCCATTTAAAAAGCAGGCAGTAATAGGTAAACAGCACGAAAGGCAAAAAAACGAAAAGGAAAATCTCGCTTGGAAATAACATGGTGATAAAAAAATAAAAGGAAATTTATATTCGATGCACTATAAATTTCTGCTTCTCCTGCATTTTTTTCTTCGATAAAATACCTGCTTAAAGAGCTGCAGAAAACGGAAATTTAATATGGAAACAGATTATATACCCGATACACGATAAATTTTCGTTTCCCCGACATTTTGCTTCGCTGAAAATACCTGCTTAAAGAGCCGCAGAAAACGGAAATTTAAAGTGGAATCAGTATATAATGATGTATGATAAATGCCCAGGCGTCTGGGGGTTACGTGAATGAAATTTATTTTTTGGTCGCACAAAAAAAATTATCGTGGAATCTGTAAAAATTTGTTTTGCGCAGCAAGAAAGACAGGTTTTTATATTACGATACACTTATACTGATTTTACTTTTAATTCAGTTTTCTTAACTTCCGAAACAGAATTTTATACCTGATACAGCATAAATTTTTGTTTCCCTGCACTTTATACCCGAGGCACGATAAATTTCCGCTTCTCTTCCCGCAGACAGGCCGACATTTTGTTTCGATAAAAATGCTTGGCGTTTAGCGCCGAAGAAAACGGAAATTTAAAGGTGAATCCGCAGAGTATAAAACGAAAATGGTGTATCGGCCATTAATCTAATTTTGGCTTTTCGAAACCCTTTCGGTTTTCTCGAGCGAAAAATGATGCGGCTAAATCATCGCCGACAATTTTTTCTGCCACGGGATCCCATTTTATTTCTTTATTCAGTCGGGCGGCGATCGCTGCCAGATGGCAACAATGCATGGCCTGCACGTGAGATTCCACATCAGAAACGGGAGTGCCGCCTTCTCGGATACAGCGGATAAAATTATCTTTATGACCTTCCCATTTTTTCCCATTATAAAGAGCAGTATAATCTTCTTCCTTAAAAGCGTCAGCGGGAAGTTCCTCGACCGGCTTTCCTTTAATTCGTCCACGATTAACGTGAATTTTACCTTTCGTGCCTTCAAACAAAATGCCATTCCCGTCTGGACTGTTACTTACGACGTGCATCGTTAGTCCGTTTTCAAAAGTACATAAAATATCGAATTTATTACTGGTATTATAACGATTATTGACCACCGGGTAACCATCTTTAAATTCCACGGGATGTTCGGCGTTTACACCATTAAAGGAAATAGGCCCGGTTCCTTTTTTCTGAAGATTTAAAGCCCACAGTGCACAGTCGATATGGTGAGCACCCCAGTCAGTAAATTTACCGCCAGAGTATTCATACCACCAGCGAAATTCATAATGGCAGCGTGTTTTCCCCAGCGCGGAAATCCCTTTTCCCAAGTCATATCTCTCGGCTCGGTAATCCACGTATGGTGCTGGTCCCAGCCATAAATCCCAGTCCAGAGAAGACGGAACGTCTGCCACGGGAATTTCTCCAGAAGTGGGACTTTCTCCTATATTACACACGATATTTTTGATGTCACCTAAAATTCCCGCACGTACCATGAGAACTGCCTTGGCGAACTGATTCCGCTGAGAACGCTGCTGGGTTCCGACCTGAAAAACTTTTCCATATTTTTGACAGGCTTTTCGAATGAGAATATTTTCCTCCAGAGTTAAGGTCAGAGGTTTTTGACAAAAAACATGTTTCCCTGCCTGTAATGCCTCGATCGCGATTTTTACATGCCAGTGATCGGGAGTTACGATCGAAACCACGTCGATGTCTGTCCGTTCCAAAATTCTTTGATATTCTTTATATGTGTCTGGTTTCTGGTCTTTCATCGACTTTAGCGTCTGGTTTATTCCATAAGCGGAGTCGACATCACATATGGCGACAATTTCACAGAGTTTACGGAAACCGTGAAGGTCTCCTCTTCCCATACTTCCGACTCCGATACACCCCATGCGGAGGCGGTCACTGGGAGCCTGAAACGCATAAAGATCACTCGGTGCGAAAACTCGTGGTGTGACAGTACATGCGGCGGCAAGCGTCGCTGCAGTTTTAAGAAAATCTCGGCGGGTCGTGGTGGAAATCATTTTTTCCCTTTCATGTGTTTTTAAAATAATGATGGTAAACAGTTCCCCTGGTCTATCATAAACTTCATCTTTTCTTGTTTTATATCCGATTTTTTTGTTTTATATCCCGATACACTATAAAATTCCGCTTCTCAGGCATTTTGCTTCGCTGAAAATGTCTGCGTTCAGAGCCGCACAAAACGGAAGTTTAAAGTGGAAACAGTATATATTCGATTTTATATCCGATGCTCTATAAATTTTCGCGTTCTCAGTCCGCCGACAGGCCGGCCGGTATTTTTGCTCGGTGAAAAAACTGCGTTCAGAGCCTCAAAAAATGGAATTTTAAAATAAAGTCAGTATGACTCATTTTCAAGAAAAAATTTTATCGTTTCTGAGATATACCGGTTCTTGTTTCAATTTCCGTTTTCATGAGAACACGAGAGCCGTGGTGCGCAGCTCCGACGGCGGTTTTAAAAGCGAAAATTAAAAATAGTATGAGTATATAATTCAGAAAAACAGACATTCTAAATATTATTTTAATGTTTTTTCTATAAATTTCAAGATAATATCAGAAAAAAATTAAAAAAAGTCAGAAAAAGCTGAAAAAACGATAATTTATATCCGATACACTATAAATTTCCCTTTCCCGGTATTTTTGCTTTCCTGAAAAAACTGCGTTCAGAGCCTCACAAAATGGAAATTTAAAGTGGAACCAGGTATATACCCAATTTTCTAAAAAATACCCTGCGCTTTCATGTCGTCTATATTTATAGCTCGGGTGGATGGCCGGAATTCGATTTTCTGCGCTTCCATGGAACGTCGTGGCGCACCGGGGATTTCCTGAAAACTTATCTGAACTCGGTTTCTTGCGCCGGTGAGTATCATTAAATCTTTCAGATAAGAATATGACATACGGCTGGCTTTCGCAGAAAATGTGGTCATTTCGACACGAACATCTTCTTCTGCTTCAAATTCCACGGCCATGGGCTGTTTTTGGCTGAGAATATTTTCGGAAATGTTTTGCCATTCCATGACTTCCGGAGACTGATTTATTGTCAGAATATTTGATTTCAGTAAGAATCCATATTTTCCCAGACGAATAGGGTCCGTGGCCAGAGAGATGGTCGTTCCCCAGTCACCGACTTCATCTGCCACGGCATTAATGCGGTCACGAAAAACGATTTCTTTGCGAAGAGCGTTTCCCTGTGCGCCGCCGAGAAATGTCATACTGACGTGATAAAGCCGAGGCGGTGAATGAGGATCCTGGACTTCTGGATCTGGAGGCGCATTTTCTTCCTGTTTTTGGAGAAAATCGGTGGCGTCAAAAGTTGCTTGCAGCCAGGCGTTTCCCGGTGTAATCGTGAAATCTCCAGTGACCGGATGGTAATCGATTTTATCCGCGCCAAGACGAATATTGGCAAGATATTTACCTTCCTGAAGAATCTGATTTTGGGTTAAAACTTTCCCCGAAGCGGAAAACTGTGTAAACTGAAATGCATTATTTGTTGTCATATTACTAAAAATAATTTTTTCCGAAAGAAAAGTCTGTAACTGCTGAGCCTTCATGGTATGCTGAGGATGTCGGATATGTACCTGCCTGGAAAAAGTGGTCATCTGCCCGTCAAAATTCATGCCGTCTTCCCAGGTAATGGTAATGTGCTGTGGGGTGGCCAGCATTTTTCCGTCCAGGTCTTTCCGTAAGAAAAGCGTCATCTTTCCTGTGCCTGGAATCCAAGCATTATTTGAACGGCAGTTCATGAAAATGGCGTTACCGGAAAGCTCTGCGCCACGGCCTTTCAGTATGGCGGGAGAACCGACGATTTCCGCCTGAAGCGTGGTGGGCAGCAGGTCAGTTAAAGTGATTTTATCTCCCTGAACATAAAGTGGAATTTCAGATGGAAGAGGTTCTTCACTGCGTTCTTGAATCTGCACTCCCGTCTGAATTAAAACTTTTGAGACGAAAACGAGAGAGTCCTGTAAAATGATATTTCCCTGAAGCGTTTCCGCCTGAATGTTAAAAATGTTCGGTGGTGTTTTGGGTGTTTCGGATGTGTGTGATAAAGTGTCAGGAGTGTCTGTGGGGGAATGAGTTTTGGAGGAAAAACGAGAGCTGTTTTGCTGCACGGCGTGAAGGATTTCGGCAGTAGGTAAAGTATTTCCTGCTTCAGGAATGCTTAAAAACCATAAATCCATTTGTGCGAATCGGCCATGAATCCCGGTTTTATCGAGATTTGCCCAGAGTGTGACATTATTTAAAGCACGAATACGCGCGAGACGATAAGGCAGTGAATCTTTTTCTTTTTGAGAATCAGAGGCTGCCGGTGATGAAAGCATGAGTGATTTTTGATTTTGTTCCCATGCGATTTCCTCAGGTGTTTTTTTGCGGAGCCAAAGAAATAATTTTTCAGCGGAAAGTTTTCCGATTTTTTGTGACTCCACGGTGGTGTTTCCGTCGAGCGTAATGGCATATTCCTCGGCGATTTCGGGATACATACGAAATTCTGTTCGCCAGCTGGCGCGTATAATATCTTGTGTGATTCCGTTTTCTTGCATTAAATACTGCATCCAGCCAGACCCCATGACGTTTACTTCTCCCATGCCCGTTTTCGTCTGTGTAAATCTTATGGACCGTGCATGAAATTCCTGATTATTTCTTTGTAGCGTGGCTTCCTGTGAGGATTCCAGCATTAAAACTTTTTGGGGAATGTTCATGTTTAATTGGTTTCCTTTGGCGACGACTGAAAATTGTCGGGAATGGAGAATGACTTCTGCTCCGCTGGCGATAATCTGATGTGGCTGAAGTTTTGAGAAAGAATTTATAGAATCTTGAGTCGGTTCGGATGCCAGATTTTCTGATGCAGGAAAATTTTCTGGCGTGATTTCCGGTGCGATTTTTGAGTCAGTTTCGGAGGTAATTTCGGAGGCGGTTTCTTGAGTTTCTGGAAGAAGGTTAAACTGAAGTTTTTCGCAGTGAAGATAATCGGATAAGTGAGTTTTATAAAACCATTCGACATAAACGTTTTGAGAGAAAGAGGCTTCTCCCAAGTAAACGTCATAAAAAATGGGGCCATCACAGGTCAGCTTTACAGGAAGATACCATGAAGTGGAAAGTGCAGGTGGTGATGAAACATAGTCGGCGGATGCCGGGTCTTGCAGGGGAGAAATATGAGGCATTCTGTTTTCCACGGTGTGCATTCCTGTCAGATCGGCGGAATGAAAAAGAAGCTGCTGAATATTTGTCGGAGTTTCCAGAGAGTCTGATGTTTTAGAGGGATTATCAGAAATTCCAGAAAGCATATTTTCTGTGATCGGAACCTGGATATTAAGCTGAGAAAGGTGCTTTAACTCAAAAGATTTAATTCCAGAAAGCTGCATACTGTTATTATCCAGAGAAGTGTCGAGAGTGATGATGAAGTCACTTCCCCGGCCGGAATGTGCGCCAAAACGAAATTCCACGATATGTGTGCTTCGTATCTGAAGATTTTCGTAAATGATGTCGCGGGTTTCGATTCTCAGATCATCGTCCGGTGCGTGAGTCTTTCCAAAAGAATAAATTTCGACTTTCCCTCGGAGTCTTCCCCAGACGGGCGTTCCCAGCTTTCCTTCCATGATGTTAATGGGTGAGTCGAGATGAAGTTCCGCTCCTTCTGGAACGCGTACGATGATGGCGAATTCACGTTCTGGATTTTCAGAGGAGGGAGAAGCGTTTTTCCGATCTGGGAAAAAAATGAAGGTACATGTGTTTACATGAATAATTTTTCTTTCTTCGATTTCATAATCATTAAAAATAAAGATGCCCTCTCCAAAATTAACACGGTAATTTGAGTGTGAAATTTCCCAAGAACCGGCGGGAAAAAAGGGCAGTAAGTCAAGATTTTTTTCGAGTCTTCTCTGGCTGGTATCTGGTGGAATGATAATGGCAGGTGGGGTTACCAGGGGGGCTAAAAAAAGCATGTCCACGAAGTAAAAACTGATAAGGATGGTGAGCGTCGACAAGACACGTAAATAGGTATTCATCATGTTTTGTTCTCTCCATCTGAAATGATGTTATTCTTGTTTAAAAAGGGTAATACCTGATTTTCTTTAATTTTTCGTCTTATGCGGCTCTAAAAGCAGAGATTCCGAATAAAACTGGAAATATATCCAGATTATGTGTCGCAGAAAACATGTTCGGTGTCTGCTCTGCTCAAAAAAAGCACGGACGGAAATATATCTGGCTCTCCTTTAAATTTTCGTTTTGTGCGGCTCTAAAACAGGTATTTTAGCGAAGCAAAAATCCTGTGAAGCGAAAATTTATAGCGTATCGGGTATATCGTGCATCAGGTATGAAATTTTAGGTGAAACCTGTATTTTTTGTGTGTGGGAAAGGGAATTATTCTCTGGTAATGTGAGGGAAAAGTGCGATTACATCTGTAATGTCCAGCATGCCCACAGGATTTTTTTGTAAATCGATAACCGGTAATTCACTGATTTTTTTGTGAATCATCAGTTCGACTGCTTTTTCCATGGGAGTGCCCACGGCGACGGAAATCGGAGAACGTGTCATGACGGTGGAAATAGGAGCGTCAAAATCCTTTTCTGCACCACGTTCAAATAATCGGGAAAGATCACTGTCTGTGAAGAATCCGGAAAGTGTACCGTCTGATGTGGTAAGCATAATGGCTCCCGTTCTTCGTCCGGGGCGGCGTAAGGAGAGGAAGACGTTACGTACCGATTCTGTTTCACTGGCTAAACGGCACAGAGAGAGTGGGCGCATGTAATCTTCCACATGACTTAATTTACGTCCTAACATACCAGCAGGATGAAACTGCGCGAAATGAACGTCAGTAAAATCACGTTCTTCAGAAACGATAAGCGCCAGCGTGTCACTCAGAGCGAGCATGGCTAAAGTGCTGCTGGTGGGCGCCAGTCCTAGTTTTCCAGCTTCACGAGTAAAGTGAATGTCTAGAACGACATTCGCATTTTGTGCCAGGGTACTGTTTTTGTTCCCGGTGATGGCGATAAGGGTGTGAATCTGTTCTTTTAAAGGTGGTAAGAGCCGACAGATTTCTTCTGTTTCACCGCTTAATGAAAACATAACCATGATGTCTTGCGGAGAAATACGCCCCAAGTCACCATGAAGAGCATCTGTGGGGTGTATGTAATGACTTGGAGTCCCCAGAGACGCCAGCGTGGCGGAAAATTTTTGCGCGATTATACCCGCTTTTCCTGCACCCGTGGTCATGACTGCACCTTTACAGGATAAAATGATGGAAACAGCGTCTGAGAAAGTGTCGTTTAACCCATTCTGGAGCCTCAGAAGTGCGTTACACTGTGCCTGCAAAATTTCTTGAGCAGAAATGATCCTTTTTTCCGTTAAATTTTTTGTTTGATCTGAAGAATGGGTATTTTCCATGAAATCATTCTTATTTTATTCTTGGTTCCACATTAATATTTTAATTTTGTGCGGCCACAAAAGTAGGTATTTCATACATCATCACGAAATGCCGGAGAAATTCAAATTTTTAGTGTGCCTGGAATAAAGCGCACCTGGTATAAAGTGAAGATACGGCATGTCGGAGATGGTTTTTAGATAAAACAGAAAACCGAAAATTATGATTTTTTTTCCTGTATCCAATTAATGTGCTGCCAACGAATGGCGACAGTAACTTTTTGGTCGCTGGAATTCTTAATTTTAAAAACGCCGATATCTTGAGTCGTTTCATTTTCAAAAAATCCCTGCACGGGGAAAACTTTTCCATCAGCAGTATGTAATTCGATCGTTCCCTCGTCGGTGGTGCGTTCCCAAAATATTTTGAACATATGGAACATGGGATCTGGGGTATCTTGTTTTGTATTTTGAAAAATATCCTGTGTATTCTGGGTGGTATCCCGTTTTGCATTCTGAGAAAATCCACTGAGACTCAGAACCAAAGAATCATTATTTGTAGTAGTCTCCGCAGATAATCCGGGAATAAAGAATGCATCCGGTGCGTTACTTTGGGGAGAAGAAATGGAAATCTGTGGTTTTGGATTACTGACGACTGGGGGTACGGCTACTTGTACGGGTGCTCCTGCCTGGGCGGAAAAATCGTCTTCGTCATCCAGACCAGGAACGATAAATCGCGCAGAACACACGGGGCAGGTCTCGGGTGTACCTGCTTTTGAAAGAGGAGCGGAAAGAGAATGGTTATTCGGACAGAAAAATTCGATTACTTCTTCGTCCTGAGTGTCGTCATCTTCTGAAATGGAAAGATCTGAAGCTGGAGAACCTGAAAGTGTTTTTGCGTCAGAATTTTGGGAATTTTTCTGCGTATTTTCTGTGGCAGTTTTTTTAGAAAGTAATTTCTGTTTTTTGCGGGCTTTTCTTTCAGCGATAAATTTTTCAGCTTCCTGGAATGCTGCTTCCGTTTCTTCGTCGATTTCATCGCCGAGCGATTCACGGAGGTCCGCCAGAGGAGGAATCGGAATTTTTGCAGAGCATTTAGGACACTGGCATACTGCGCCTGCGAATTTTAAACCAAAACGTACGTTATGACCGTTAGGACAGGGAATTTCAAATTGCATGATGTACAAAAAATTAAAAAAGTGAAAAATAAAAACGAATGATGATAAAAATTATAGAATCATTAAATGATTTTTATATCTTTAAAGTACGGAAAGTTTTGCTTTTATGTCTGATATACTATAAATTTTTGCTTTTCCGGCATTTTAGCGAAACCAAAAAGCCTGGTTTTAGAGCCGTATAAAACAGAAATTTAAAGTAGAAACATTCTCGTAATGAATTAAAATGGTAAAATATAATTTAATTTTTATAGGATTTTTTACATTTTTAGATAATTTTATTCTAAAATTAATGCGCGAATATTAATTTTAGAGAAATCCTGCCGGTAAATGGACAGGAAGGAAAATAAAAATCATCAGAAAAAGTTTTTTTATAAATTTCTTTGGTGGGTGGCTGGGAAAAAAAGTTAAAGAAATGTATATTAAATATTCTGACAGGAAATTTTTTTTCGTCAACTATTCGAGAGAAGTTTTTTCAAGTTTTTTTGATAAAATTAAGATTTTATCCAAGATATATTAAGAAGTGAAACCAGGTAAAACGGAAATTTATATCTGATGTACTATAATTTTCTGTTTCTGCGGTATTTTGTTTCCCTGTCAGCACGAGCGGAGCTGAAAATGCAGCTTGTGTGGCCGCATAAATTTATGAAGATTTAAAGTGAAAATGGAAAAATGTTTTCGGTTTATATACCTGATGTACTATAAAATTTCGCTTTTCCGGCATTTTGCTTCGCTAAAAAGCCTGGTTTTAGAGCCGCATAAAACAGAGATTTAAAGGAAAACCAGAAATTTATTAAAATACTTCGAATTATGTGATTTAATTCTGAAATGGTATGAAATATAAAAATGTATGTTAAAAATGTGCGTTAAGAATAGAATTATGAAAAATATTTAAAGAGTTTTGGCAGAGGGTAATGATGGCGATTATTGTAACATGTCCGGGGTGCCGAAAGAGTTTTTCGGTATCTGAAAAATTCGCGGGTCAGACGGGTCCATGTCCGAAATGTAAGACAAAAATAAGGATTCCGAAAGCAGAAAATGCGGTAAAAGTACATGGGGGGGAAGCCTTTAGTGCGAATGCTGGTCAGATGGTGCTAAAACCCATTAAACGGCGTGAATGGAAGGTGGATCCGGTAATGTGGGTGGTGGTGATTATTGGTACGCTGGCGACATACGCGATTACATTTTTACTTGGAACAGTTCTGAATAAATCTACAATTTTTACGGCCATTTCACTGGTGGTTATAACACCACCGCTGGTGTATCTGCCGTACATTTTTTTGCGTAATGCGGAAGAAATAGAAGGGCTTTCCATCAGGGAACTTGTTCTCCGTACGGCATTATGCACGGCGGCGTATGTGCTGCTGTGGGGCGGATTTATTTTCTTCTCGAAAAATGTAGTGCCTGCTTTCGGAGGGGATTTATTAGTATGGCTGGTTATGTCGGTTCCATTTTTGATTGTTGGCGCGTTATTTGGTTCCGTGTGTTATAATTTGGAGTGGGGAGATGGTGTGGTACATATGGTATTTTATATAATTATTACACTTTCTCTCTGTTATGTGGGAGGAATAGATTTTGTCAGTTCTGCACAGAATGCGTCATATTCAGCTTCTGGAAGTGGGGAAAAAGTACCGCCTCCGCCACCACCGGGAGGGTGAGCCGTGACGTCTGATTCATATGCCTATTTTTTAAAAAATAGAAATTTATGTTTAAAAATAGGGGTTTTACGTGGTTATGAAGCAGACATGTTATCATTTATCTGATGATATATGTATGAAATGTGTTTTATATTTAAGTTCTGCTTTTATGATAAGCAGAGGATAATGTTTTTTTATTGGCTGACATATTATGATTCCTGAAATCGCGGTGCTGGATGCCCGGTATAATATTATTCGTATTCCATCAGAGCTGGATGTCCCTCTGACGGCTCGGGTGAGGCGTGTTTTAGATACACCTGAGTTTCAGCGGTTAAAGCATATTAGTCAGTTAGGACTGGTGGCACAGGTATATCCTGGTGCGCTGCATTCACGTTTTGAGCATTCTTTAGGTGTGTATCGTCTGGCGGTCCTTCTGATAAAGCGGATGTTATACGATAAACGTTTTGCGGAGGCGATTTCTCCAGCGGATGCGGAGGTATTTATTCTTTCTGCTCTGTTACATGATTTAGGGCATTATCCTTTTTGTCATCCTGTGGAGGATATGTTTTTACCGGAGGTGACTTCTCATGAGAAGGGGATGATCCGGTATCTGAGGAATGAGAGTTCCGAAATTTTTTCTTGTATTAAGGAAGATTGGAGCTGTACACCGGAAGATGTTTACATGATTTTGTGTAAAGATACGTCCAGTTTATCACGGCGTCTGCTGAGTAGTATGCTGTCGGGGCCAGTGGATATCGACAAAATGGATTATTTATATCGTGACAGTCTTCATGCGGGAGTGCCGTATGGGCGGAATTTTGATCAGGAACGTCTTTTGGGGAGTCTGTGTCTGAATGCGGCGGGAGATGGTTTAGCCATTTCCAGTAAGGGGAAAACGGCGGCGGAAATGATGGTTTTTGCCCGTTATGTTATGTTTAGTGAAGTATACTGGCATCATGCGGTACGTAGTGCCACGGCCATGTTTCAGAGGTTATATTATGAGTCGCGGCGCGAGATGACGTCAGAAGAAAGGCGCGATTTTCATCAGAAATATATGGAAGTGACGGACGTGGAGGCCATTCATATGCTGCGGGAAATGCGTGGGCGCTCAGACTGTCCGCTCTGGGGGGGGCTTTTTGGGAAACGTCGTGCGCTTTATAAACAGGTGGCGCAGTACAGTGTTTTTGAGTATCCGGAAGTTTATCGTCGTTTTGCACGGCTTCCTTATGCAGAACTCGTGGAGAAAGCGGTGTGTTTTGCTGAAAAACTCTCTGTGCGTACAGGAATGGTTATTTCACCGGATGATGTGATTCTGGATGCTCCCCCGGTGGAAAGAGAAGTGGAATTTATTGTGGATGTTTATTCCGCAAAAACTGGGAAATATTATCCGCTGGGAGAAGTTTCTCCAGTGATTCGTGCCTTGGCGCAAGAACAGTTTGATGATGTCGTGAAAAGAGTGCGGCTTTTTCTGCATCCGAAATGGGCGCGGGTGCTTTCTGAAGTGGGAATGGATCTGGAAAATCTGTTAATGGAGCTTTAAATAACAGATAATGGAACTTTAGATAACGTATCCATGTATGACAGTTTCAAAATATTTTTCAGATGTCTGCCGCGATATATTTTTGATTCGGATAATTTATATATCCGATATACTATAAATTTTCTCTTTCTCAGCATTTTTGCTGCGCAGAAAATGCCTGCTTTCAGAACCGTATGAAATGGAAATTTATACCCGATACACTATAAAATTTCGTTTCCCGGGCATTTAGTTTTCGCTGAAAATACCGTATTTTCAGAGCCGCAAAAAACGGAAATTTAAAGTGGAATCAGTATAAAGTGGCGCCAGTATGATTTTATAATTTTATCTGTAATATTTTTTATTCTCGATACACTATAAGTTTTCGCTTTCTCCGCATTTTGCTTTACTGAAAATGCCTGCTTTCAGAACCGTACGAAATGGAAATTTAAAGCAGAACCAGAGTATGGTCTGGCAAAAGTTTTCAGTTTATAAAAAGGGTGTGCATTTAAGAAAGGAAGTTTTCTGCAAAAACGCCACCCACGGGCCACGGAACAGAAGTATGATCTGTGGGGGTAAGAGCGCCGGTGTTCGGATCCACATGGAAAATCTGCACATGGTGGGATTTTTTGTTACAGACCAGAAGGAAGCGGCCAGAAGGATTTAGAAGGATAAATCGGGGAAATTTACCTCCGCTGTGGAAAAATTTGGCGTGTGTTACTGGAGAAATGGAAAGCCCCGAATCGGGGATAAAATTTTCAGGAAACGTCATGGAGAGAGTGGTGATGATGTCGGCGCCGCGGTGAGAGAGATAAAGAAATTTTCCGGAAGGATGGAGGCAGATTCCTGCCGATTTATTTTCTCCGCAGAACTCGGAAGGTAAAGTGGCGGCAGAGTGAATATTCGTTAAAATGCCAGAGGAAGAACAGAAGGAAAAGATGTCCAGGGTACATGAAATTTCATTAAGAATGAAAAGGTAACGCCCATCGTCAGAGAATGCGCCATGACGGCATCCTGCACCGCTGGAGACGGTGGCGTATGGCTGATTTTCGTTAGGGATCCATGCGGATTTTGTGTCGTTAAGGTGAAAAGAGTAAATTCTGTCTGCACCCAGGTCACAGAGGAGGATATATTTTCCTGTCGGATCTGCGTGTATCCAGTGAGGGTGAGAGGCCGACTGACGTGATTTATTTGGCCCGTGACCGTGAAGGGTAATGAGATTCATTAGTGTTCCCAGGCTGCCGTCAGGATTCAGAGTGAAGCATGAAGCGGTTCCACTATGAAAATTAGCGGTAAAAAGATATTTACCGTGGGGATGAACGGAAAGATGAGTCGCGCCAGCACCTTCGGTGTGTAAGGAGTTTATTCGCTGAAGCCGATTCGTGAGAGGATCACGGCGAAAAGAAATGACCATTCCGTCTTTTCGCTGTGGGTTTTCACTGTCCGCGATACAGTAAAAAATATCGAGAGTCGGATGTTTTGCCAGAAAGGCCGGGCTTTTCGCTTCGGCAGCCAGGCCCAGAGACGTAATTTTACCTGAGGAATTTAATGAAAAAGCGTAAATTCCCTCGCTCGGCATGATGTCAGGATGATTCGTGGGAAGAGATTTTGTGCCGATATAAAAAATGTCAGGGAAATTATTTTTTTGCATAAGTTTTTTTCGTGTGATGAAATATGATATATCTGATACACTATAAATTTCTGCTTTTCCGGCATTTTATTTCTCGCTGAAAATATCTGCTTTCAGAACCACATAAAACGGAAATTTAAAGGAAAACCGGTATAACATACACAGAGAGTCGTGGATGGAATATTCTGAATCCTTGGCTGAGTAAGATGTAATTCGAAACGCGATGCACTATAAAATTCACTTCTGCGGCATTTTGCGAAACATGAAACGCTGTTTCCATGACCGTATAAAATGGAAATTAAGAGGAAATCAGGTATAATTTAATACTGATTCTGATTTTACTTATAAAATTTCTGTTTTCGTGGCCATAAAAGTTTAAGCATTTTCAGCGAAGCAAGAATACCGGTGAAGCGGAAATTTATATACCCGATACACTATAAAATTCCGCTTTCCCGACATTTTTGCTTCGCTGAAAATGCCTGCTTTCAGAACCGCACAAAACGAGAATTTAAAGTGGAACCAGTATAATGCATCGGGGCATAAGTGTTTACGCAAGATTTTCGTCGATTACTGCCTGTAATTTTTGTTTCTGAACCACACCGATAAACTGCTCAAGAACGTTTCCATTTTTAATAAAAATGAGCGTGGGAATGGAAGTGATCTGAAACTGATTCGCGACTTGCGGTGCTTCAGAGACATTTACTTTAACGACTTTTAGTGTTTCATTTTCACCAGAAATCGCGTCAATTATCGGCGCAATCATACGGCAGGGACCGCATCCTGGCCCCCAGAAATCCACCAGAACCAGACCGTTATGTTCCATTACTTCTGATGTAAAATTTTCATCGGTTACAGATTTAACATTCGACATGTTTTCCTCCTTATGTTTATTATTTATCTAAAATGATAATAAAGCGAATTCTCACTTTATATACTCGAAGTACTATTAAATATTTATACCTGGTGCACTGTAAATGTCGTATTCCCCGCCATTTCGCGCGGCCTGAAATACAGATTCACGCCGCGCGAAATTTAAATTTATGATGGAATCAGTAAAAGTAACGTCTGCATGTGGGAATCCGAATAATAAGATATTCCGGTAAACGTTAAGTATCTTTACGGCGAATTACTTTTTCTTTTATTTCCAGCTGTAATTTTTGAATGGCGGTTTCCAGAGACATACTTCCCAGGTCTCCAGAAATTCGGTCACGTACGGAAACCGTCTGCTGCTCTTCTTCTCGCTGTCCGATGATGAACATATAAGGAATCAGCTGCAGCTGAGCCTCACGGATTTTAGCGCCAATTTTTTCCGGGCGATAATCTCCGGTAACACGTATGCCGGTGTCTCGTAATTTTTGTTCGACAGATTTCGCATATTCTTCATATTTTTGACTGACGACCAAAATTCGTACCTGTTCTGGAGCCAGCCAGAGGGGGAAGGCCCCGGCGAAATGTTCGATTAAAATGCCGGTAAAACGTTCAAAAGATCCAAAAGGTGCACGGTGAATCATCACGGGACGGTGCGGAAGATTATCCGGTCCGATATACGTGAGATTAAAACGATTTTCACTGGGTAAATTATAATCCAGCTGAACCGTTCCAAGCTGCCATTCTCGGCCGATACAGTCTGAAACCACGAAATCCGCTTTCGGACCATAAAACGCGGCCTCACCTCGGGTGATGGTGAGATTCGGCAGATTCAGTTCCTGACACACCTCTTCCAGAGCGCGTTCCGCTTTATCCCACGTGGCCGCGTCTCCGACATATTTATCACTGTCCGGGTCACGGAATCCCAGGCGAACACGGTAATCCTGAAATCCGAGAATTTTTAAAACAAATTGTGTCATATCCAGACAGTTACGGAACTCATCCTTTACCTGCTCTTCCGTGCAAAAAATGTGAGCGTCATCCTGGGTAAACCCACGTACACGCGTAAGGCCATTTAGCTCACCAGACTGTTCAAAACGGTAAACGTTTCCGAATTCTGCCAGCCGCAGAGGTAATTCCCTGTAACTGCGCGGTCTCTGAGCGTACATAATAACATGATGTGGACAGTTCATGGGGCGTAACAGATAAGGATCCCCCTTATCCACTTCGATCGGCGGAAACTGACTGTCGGCGTAATAAGGATAATGCCCGGAGGTCATGTAAAGCCCCACACGCCCCACGACGGGAGAGTATATGACCTGATAACCACGGCGGATTAATTCGTCATAAAGGAAGTTTTCCAGCTGCCGGCGAATAATTGCACCTTTCGGCAGCCAGAGAATAAGGCCAGAACCGACACGCTGGTCGATCGCGAAAAGTTCCAGCTGTTTTCCCAAAACCCGGTGATCACGTTTTTTCGCTTCTTCCAGCTGGGTGAGGTAAGTTTTCAGTTCTTTTTTATCAAAAAAAGCCGTGGCGTAAAGCCGCTGTAACTGCTGGTTATTCGCGTCTGCTTTCCAGTAAGCACCCGCCACGGACATGAGCTTAAAGGCTCCGATCATCTTTGCACGCGGAACATGTGGTCCTCTGCATAAATCCAGAAATTCGCCCTGCCGATAAAAAGAAACGGTCTCCTCTTCTGCCAGACCTTCTTCCAGGTGTTCGGCCTTAAGCGTCTGGCCCATATCTTTCAAAACTTTAATGGCCTCTTCACGCGGAAGTTCTAAACGTTCATATACTTCATCTTCTTTTATCAGTTTTTCCATTTCCTTTTCGATTTTTGGAAAATCTGATTCAGACAGCGGATATTCCAGCGCAAAATCATAATAAAACCCGTTTTCTACTGTCGGACCGAAAGCCAGCTGAACATTCGGAAAAAGGCGCATGACTGCCCGGGCCATTAAATGAGCGGCACTGTGGCGCATGATGTCCAGTGCTTCAGACGAATTTTTTGTGATAATTTCTAATGAAATTTTACCATCCTCGGGAAGAAAAGTATCCGCGTCTTGCAGCTGGCCATTAATTTTTGCGGCGATCGTCGCTTTCGCCAGACCAGAGCCGATTTCCTCCGCCACATTTATAGCACGCACCGGTTTATTAAATTCCAGAATTTTTCCATCAGGAAGGGTAACTTGTAGCATGATTCATGCCTTTCTTAATTTTATAGAGAAATTGTTTTGTGTGTTCCCGACGATACGAAAGTCGGGTATCCAAAACACGGTGATTTTATTTTTGTTTGATTTATTCTGCTTATTTCGTTACAAAAAATGCTCTGGCTTCCATCTAAAATTATAGTCTTATATGGTTACAAAACTGTTCATTTATCGCAAAATATCTGTGAAATGAATTTATAAATACGCAAAAAGATATAAATTTCATTTCACGTGATACGCAGTATGAAAATTCGGTTATAAAAAGCAGGTATAATATACCCGATCCACTATAAAATTCTGCTTTTCCGGCATTCAGTTTCGGTGAAAATACCTGCTTTCAGAGCCGCACTAAACGGAAATTTAACGTGGAACCAGCATATAATTTTATCGTTTAGCAAAATAAGCCATATTATAAAATCACGGTGAATTATTAGTATACTCTTGTTATGAACTGGTGACTAGAGGGGGGGAGTGGATTTCGTACAAGATGTGATTTATCTGGATTATATTTATATCCGATATACTATAAACCGCTTTTCCGGGATTTAGCTTCGGTGAAAATGCGTGCTTTCAGAGCCGCACAAAACGGAAATTTAACGTGGTATCAGTATATTATATTATCTTCAATATACTGTGAATTTTTACTTTTCCTGCGTTTTCCGATATATGAAATGCTGGATAACGGCGCGGCGTAAAGACAAAAATATTCACGAAGAATCAGCATGAAAATCTTTCTGGGGAGTTTTCCTTGTGTTTTGAGGACATTCTGTTATACTGATTTTACTTTAAATTTCCGTTTTACGTGGTTCCTGCAGCAGAGCGTTTTAGTGAAACGAAATTCTGTATAATGGAAATTTATAGTATATTAAGTACAAAATTAGGGGAAAAGAGGAAGATGGATCTGTAAAATATGAAAAAGGAGCAAAAGATGAAAGAAATAAAAGTTGGCATTCATGGCGCGGCGGGACGTATGGGAGGACGTTTAATCGTAATAGGTTCTCAGACTCCAGGAATAAAATTAGTCGCTGCGCTGGATCGGGCAGGGCATCCTCATCTTGGGGAAGATGCCGGGATACTGGCAGGAATCAAAAAATTGGAGGTTCCTCTGTCAGATACTTTACCGGAAGAGGTAAATCTGGATGCGATGATCGATTTTTCTTTACCTGAAGGTGCCATGAATATTTTGAATCTGTGTGTGGAGCGAAAAATTCCGCTGGTGATGGCCACGACAGGTCTGAATGAGACACAAATTGCCAGACTGCACGAGGCAGGAAAGGTAATTCCGATCGTTTTTGCACCGAATATGTCACTGGCGGTAAATGTCGCGTTAAAATTAGCTCAGACGGCGGCGAAAGTACTGGCGGCGCATGATGCAGATGTGGAAATCCTGGAACGTCATCACCGGTATAAAGTGGACTCTCCCAGCGGAACGGCTTTAAAATTTGGACAGCTTATCGCGGAGGAAATGGAAATAACCGAGTTTCGTGACGGCAGATCTGGAGTGGTGGGAGCGCGGCCACATAATGAAATCGCGTATCATGCGATTCGTACTGGTGATAATCCGGGTGAGCACACAGTAATTTTTGGAATGCTGGGAGAGACGATCGAAGTGACGGTGCGCTGCTCTTCTCGAGATGGTTACGCGAATGGCGCATATGCCGCGGTAAAATTTTTACAGGGTAAACAGCCGGGGATTTATGATATGTTTGACGCGCTGGAATTACGTTAATGATATTTTTATTTTGAATGAAATTTTAAGTTTTCCGTGAAGAGAATGGCTGCTCCACTTCCTTCTTTTGTACTGTGTGGTTATGGAAGCAGATATTTTGTGATACATGAAATGTCTGCTTCGTGACTGCAAAAAAACTTAAATTTTAAAGTGAAAAAGCGGAATGAATATATTTTATACCAGAGATACTATAAATTTCGCTTCCCCGGTATTTTGTTTCACTGAAAATGCCGGGATTTTAGAGCCGCAAAAAACGAAAATTTAAAGTGGAACCGGAGTATTCATGGTATAAAATATTATCTGGAGTCTAAAAAATCAGCGTGTTTTGAGAAGTTTTAACTGAATTTGGACATTTTTTAAAGATGGATTAATCCGTAATGCCTGGCGAAATGCGGCACGGGCACGTTTTGGTTTATTCAGATGCAGAAAGGTAAAACCCAGCTGGGAAGCGGCGACAAAATGATATGGGTTTAGTTTTAATACGTGAGAATAATCGGTAACTGCCTGTGAATAATTGTTTAGCTGATACCATGCATTTCCCCTCTGATGCCACATTTCTGCGAAAGTAGGAATGACTTGTATCTGATGCGTGGCTAATGAAATCGCCTGGTGTAATTTTTCTGAGTGAATAGACTGAATAATTTCATGCAGAATATGCTGATTTTCGGCGGTCCCATCTTTTTTCCAGAGCATTTTTATTCCTGCCTCTGCTAAAATGGATACCAGGGTATCAGGGTCATGCAGGGATGCTGCCAGAATGGCATTTTGACGATAATTTCCCAGTGTATTTAGCGCTAAAACACTGGCTCTGCGCACGGAAGCTGAATGGTGCTGCGTAAGCCGGGCAAGAGTTCCGGGAGAATAATAGTCTTCAGTTTTTTTGAGAAAATATAACAGATCATGATCTTTCACATAATCATGGTAAAAATTCAGAATTCGGGGAATGTGAAAATGTAAGTGACCCACGAAAGATACTCCCTGAAATAAAAATAATACGTTTATGCTGATTCCGCTTTTTTACTTTAAATTAATATTTCGCGTGGCCACAGAAACAGGTGTTTCATGCGTCACGAAATGCGAAAGGCGCAGAAATTTAAAGTAAATCTGGATATGAAATTTGTGATGGTCCTGTGATTATACTGCTGATTTTTACTTTAAATTTCCATTCATACTGTACTCTGAACGCAAGTATTTTTAGCGAAACAAAAAAGGCCGATCTGCCTGTCAGAGAACCGTGAAAGTGGAAATTTATAGTGTATCGGTTACATAAAGTGAGGTACTGAACTCTGTCTGGATAACGAGGAAAACGGTAAAAACATTTTTCCTCTAAAGACAAAAATTTTATTCGCCTCAAAACTCCTATTTTAATTTTACTCTGAGCCAGAATTTTGGCAAAACTTTTTTTGCTTTTTTTCATATTTTATGCGAATGATTAAGTAAAGAATAACATCTGGAAAAGATATTCGTGGAGGTTTCCTGTTTCAGGCAGAGTTTTTAGACAGAATTACAAGAAATTCTTTTTTTGGATATTTTATGACACGTAAACTGGTTCTCGTTTAAATTCCGTTTTGTGAGGCTCTGAATCAGATATTTTAGCGAAGCAAAATGCTGGAAAATCGGAATTTTATAGAACATCGGGTATAAAATTCTATTTTCATCACTGCACGAAGTGTAAATTTGAAATGGAAATGTAATGAAATGAATTCTCTAAAATTTAATTTCTGTTTTAGATTACGGAAATAAAATAAATTGGACGTAAATCTTAAAAGAATGTGGGACACATAAGAAAATTAAAATTTAAATTTATATGAAAATAATTTGAATATATTTTGGCGGAAATTTTAAATAAAAGGACAAAGAAAATTTTATTGTTTTTTGTGTGTTTTATAAAATTGAATTTTTAAAGTTTTTTCAAGAAAGTTCAGGAAATAACGAAAATTTTGAATGAAGAACATATTTGGAATATATGAAATATATGGAAATTAGTGATATTTTTGTAAAAAAAAGTAAGATTTACCTGGATTCTCTAATTTTTTACTTGCATTTTTGGACGATTTAGATTTTAATAATAGGGAAGTGTAATGTTTTTTATGATTATAAATATAAATTTTTTGAGTGAAATTTTTACAAAATGAGGTATCTATACTCGATGCACTATAAATTTCTGCTTCCTCGGCATTTTGCTTCGCTGAAAATGCCTGCTTTAGAGCCGCACTAAACGGAAATTTAAAGGAGAATCAGGTATAAGGAGAATCAAGTATATTGTATATGATTTTATATTTGATTTGGAAATTCACCAGATATATAAAAAATAAAAAGTAAGAAAAGATATAAATTCAGTGATCCCGGTATTCGATTAAAAAATACGGGTATGAATGAAGACGAGTACGGATATAAGTGTAATATTATTTTGTTTAGAAATTTAATGGACGTAAGTGTCTGAATAAAACATAAGTTTTAAGGAGAAGTTTCATGGGTATTTGGAACAAGTTGTATCGCTTTTCTGCAGCCATTCTGAAGAAGAATCGTGGATCATATGGGCAGGCTTCGAAGAGCCGTCCTGAAGCGGGGACGCCACGTGGTTTACATCTGGAACAGTGTGAGGAGCGTGTTCTGTTAAGTGTGACTCCGTCCACGATCGAGTATAAGGATCTGTTGTGGGCATATAATCAGGAGAACGCGCTGCAGGAAGCCTCTGATCTGACGCGGTATTCTGAGGAGAAGTTGGCGAATGTGGATTCGTGGGTCGTCGGGGTAAAAGACGGCGTGGATTCACTAAAAATGGCGGATCTTATAGGAGCCGATCAGCGCGGGTCGACAGGTTTCGTGGAAGGGACGTATGTATGGGAGTTTTCCACGAATACCAGTTGGCGTGAAGCGGCGGCGCGTCTAGGTACCCTGGAAGATTTAGCGTTTTATTATCCATTAACGATTACGGAGTATACCACACGTTATGTGCCCGCCGACCCACTTTTTGAGGAACAGTGGCATTTAGAAAATGACGGAGAAATTCTTGGTTTTGAGGGTGGTACGACTGATATTAATATTGTGGAGGCATGGGATTTAGCCACGGGTGCCGGGGTGACGATCGCGATCGTGGATGACGGTGTGGATTTCACACACGAGGATTTACGGGCACATTATTTGGCTGCATTAAGTTATGATTATGACGAAGATAATACGAATCCTTCACCGAAGACGGACGAGGATATGCATGGTACGGCGGTGGCGGGTGCTGCACTGGGAAATAATAATGAAGTTGGTGGTGTAGGCTCCGCTTTTGACGCGAATCTGGTGGCAGTACGTCTGCTGGGTGAGAATATGACGGATTTCACCACGGCACTTGCGCTGGGCAGTCATATCGATCAGATCGACATTTCCAGTAATAGTTGGGGGCCGATCGGTCCGCGCGTGGGTATTCCGGAAGGAATCGGTCCGCTGGCTCAGGCGGCGATCGAAGCAGGAGTGACGGAAGGCCGGAATGGTAAGGGCGTTATTTATGTCGTCGCTGGTGGTAATGATTTAGAGACGGGCGGAAACGTGAACCAGGATGGTCTGGTAAATAATATTCATGTAATTGGTGTCGCGGCTGTCGGGCCGGATGGAAAACAGACTTATTATTCCACACCGGGAGCTGCGCTGTTTATTTCGGCACCGTCAAGTGATGCCACGGATGCGGTGGAGATCGGGATTACCACCACAGACAGAACGGGTACGGCGGGATATAATGACGGTAATTCCGCGGAGAATTATGAAGATGCGAATTATACGAATGATTTTGGCGGGACCTCCGCCGCGGCACCGATCGTTTCGGGAGTCATCGCGCTGATGCTGGAAGCGAATCCTGCTCTGACATATCGAGATGTGCAGTATATTTTGCAGCAGACCGCGGTGAAGAATGATCCGGATGACGCTGGTTGGAAGCGGAATGGTGCAGGAAACTGGGTGAATCATAAATATGGTTTTGGTTTAATAGATGCGGCCGCGGCGGTGAAAGCAGCTCAGGAATGGACGAATGTTTTGCCCATGGGTTCCATTCATTCTGGTACGGTGGCGGTGAATCAGCGTATTCCAGACAGCAGCACGCAGGGGGTAAGCTCCACGATTAGTATGCCGAATTATATTCAGTTTGTGGAGCGGGTGGAAGTGAAGGTGAATATTCCACATACGGTAACGGGAGATTTGGAAGTCGTTTTGATTTCGCCTTCTGGTACGGAGTCGGTACTGGCAGAGCTGCATGACACGCAGATGGCGGCATTTATGGGGATGGAATCTTTTGGTTATAATGAATGGACGTTTAGTTCCACGTTTTGTTGGGGTGAGGAATCTGGCGGTGATTGGCAGTTAACTGTTCGGGATTTGGCCACGGGCGGTACGGGAACATTTACAGACTGGTCTTTATCGATTCATGGAGTGGAAGGAGTAAGTGGTGGGCCTTCTTTAAGTGCGGTTATTCCCAGTACGGGAAAAGTCATCGAGTCGGGAGACACGGTGGAAGCTGCGCCGACGGAGCTGACTCTGCGCTTTAGTTTAGGGCAGGCGATCGATCCAGAAACTCTCAGCGCGATTACGGTATGGCGCACGGGGAATATGCATGAATTGTCGGATTTTGAGGCCTCAGAAAATATAGAAGAAAGTCTGACATATGAGTATCAGGTTCCGATCGGATATATCGGAGTGGGAGATAATTCGAATGAAGTGATTATTCGTTTTGCGGAAACGCTGGTGGATGATCATTATGAAATCCGGATTCATGGAAACGCGCTTAGTGCGGAAGATGTGGTGTTACAGAACACTGTCGGAGTGCCGTATGGCGCGGAGGAATTTGACGCACCTGGCCGGGACGAAGCGTTTCATTTTGAATTGGAATTAGCGCCGTATATTACCACGGTAGTGCCGCAGCCGACGGTTTCGGATGCGGAGGGAAATATCATTCAGTATCGTGACCGGGTGGATGTGTACTTTAATAATGATGCACTGGAAACATATAAAGCACAGGATGGTGCAGGAAATGAGTATGATGCGCTGGCACCTGAATTTTTCAGTTTAATTTATACGCGAGATACGGCCACGACGACGGATGATAAATATGTAACGCCGGTTCGCGTGTCATATGTTTTTGATGAGAAAACGCGTGTAGGGAAGGCGACACTCTTTTTTGCGGACGATTTGGCGAATCTGTTTAAAGAAACGGATGAGGAGACAGATAAAGTTATAGAAGATGGTCAGGGATCTTTCCGTTTACGTATCGGAGAGGTGATACGTGGATATGATGTGCTGGAAGTGGCGGTGCAAGAAACGGCAGGGGATGATTCTTTCGCGACTGCGAAAGAGGTGTCTCAGCAAGATTTTTATATCCTGGCGAAGGAAGCGGAAATTATTGATCTGGAAAGAATAATTGAATTTTTTGAAAGGGTGGATCCTGATAATGCAGAAATTGAAGTGCTTCGGGAAACTCTTGCAGAAAAACAGGCGGAATTTGTAGCACTTCAGGCGCAGTTCGAAAATGTGGAGCGTCAGCAGAAGGGACTGTCGGAATTTGGAAATCGGGTTTTGGATGGAAATGGTCAGACGCTGGTGATTCAGGGTCAGATTTCGCCGAATAATGGGCGTCTTGCAGGCGTAAATCAGGTGTATGATCTGGTGTGGCCTGGTGGAAATGATGAACCGGGGCACAGGCTGCATCCGACGAATGATACGGCGTTAGATTCAGAGCAGCATATTACCGGGTGGGATTATCCGGATGTGGATGAAAATCCGTCGGATCAGGAACCTGGAATTACGCTGTGGTCATATAACTTCCCGAATGAGTATAATGGTTTCGATAATGTTATTTCGGAAGCGCAGAAGGACGGTGCGCGTCAGATTCTGGCGATGATTTCTCAGCGGATGGGAATCCAGTTTAGAGAGGTGGAGAATTTTGCGGACGGCACGTCTCCGGCCTGTGATTTAGTGATCTGTGTGGGTGATTTAGCCATGCTGGGTGGCACGAGTGGTCCCGGTTCGGTGGCAGGTCTTGGCGGCGGTGGAGCTGCTGTTCTGGATGCGGCAGATTTTGGTACTTCGGAAGATGGTTTTATTGGTACCGGTTTTACTTCCGTGATGATGCATGAAATCATGCATAATTTAGGTTTTGGTCATACGTACGATTTAGATGCTGGCACGATTATGGGGGATGGTGCAGGCGAAAATACGTCAGGGGATGTTTATTATGAGTCGAATGCTGAAGCGGCGTTTCCTGGAAATTATGATGTGATTCACGGTCAGTATTTATTCCGGCTGGACGGAATGGATATCGATTTACATAAATTTACACTGAATTGTAGTGGAAAGTTTTCCGCAGAAGTCGTCGCGGAACGGCTTTATGACTCCAGTTCGCTGAACGCGGTTTTAATTCTCTTTGACGCGAATGGAAATATCGTCGCGAGGAATGATGATTATTTCAGTCAGGATTCATTCATGGAAATGGCGTTAGAGGCCGGGACGTATTATATCGGGATTAGTTCCACGGGAAATGATAATTATGATCCGACGATCGCGAATTCTGGAATGTATGGAAACACGGAAGGTGATTATGAACTGCGTCTGAATTTCATGCCGGATACGACGAAAGGTTTAACGGACCGTTATGGTAATTTGCTGGATGGGGATCTGGATGGTGTGGCGGGAGGAATCTCGAATACATGGTTTGACGTTCGTTCCACGGAGAATACAGTATATGTAGATAAGCTGGGTCGTGAAGTGCAATTTGTCACGGGCGAGGATGGAAATCTCACGGTCACGGGTACGGCACGGACTGTTAAAACGCTGGATACGGCCATGAATCTGGCGTCTGAGAAAACTGGTACGGTGGAAGGTGAGAAAACCACGATCGGCGCGGCGGTGCGTGTTTTGGGGAATAATTATGGGAATGATTTTATTGATGAACGCGCGAATCCGTATGAATATGATGGAAATGTGCAGGTAAATCAGAATGGTGATTTGACGGATAATCAGGCATATTTAATCGGATGGGGAAATCAGAATGACGCGCTGCCGGATGGAAATACTCTCTGTGTGCCTTACGGTGTGAATGTAACCGTCGATGAAGGCGTGGTGATTAAATTACGGCAGGCGAATATTGAAGTGGGTTCCCGAATGACGGGAATTGACCAGAGCCTGGCGTCATTACAGGTTTTGGGAACGCCGTATCACCCGGTTTACTTTACGTCTTATAATGATGATTCCATCGGCTCTTATGACGCATTACCTGAATCCATAAAGACGGATCCGAATAATAGTGCGCCGGGTTATGGTGACTGGGGCGGTCTGGTGTTCCGGAATAAAATGGATTATTCGCATAATGAGGATGCGTCAAAAATCGCGCGAACGATTCTGGAAAATGAGGGAATTTTCCTGAACACAGTCGCTTTCGCGGACATGCGGTATGGTGGTGGCCGGGTGAATACAGGCGGAGAGCCGATTTCTTCCGGGGCACTGGCCGGGACACCGTATTCTCCTGTTTATATGGAAGAAGCTCGTGTGAATGTGCTCTTTAATACGCTGACACGGAACTCGAACGCCGTGATTTCTGCGGATCCGAACAGTTTTATGGAATCGACATTCCATGACAGTTCTCAGGCGACGGAAGTCGTCGAGGAGCGTTACACGCAGGATTATAATCGTGTGGGGCCAAACATTCGTTGGAATCGGCTGACGACGACAGAAACTCAGCTGGTGGAAGAAGAGTTGGTTACCACGACGTATACGAATTCGATGAACGGTTTAATGATTCGGGTGGACACGCTTCCGGGATCATCGCTACAAACACTGGAAGTTACAGCCAGATTTGATGATTATGATATCGTCCATATTTTGAATGAAAATCTCACCCTGGAAGGGGGGGATACCGGGGCGATTGCTCGGTATCATGCGCTTACGAATGAATTTTTACATTATGAAGCTCGGCCGGATGCGGGTCTGCATATCGATTCGGGAATTATTCTGAAAATGAATCAGGCGCTGATAGAGGCGGAAACGGGAGCGCATATTATCGCGGAAGGAAAAACCTCAGAGCCTATTATCTTTACTTCGATTTATGATGATCGTTATGGTGCCGGAGGTGTTTTTGACACTAACTCGAATCAGCAGTTGGTGGTGGCAGAGGCCGGTAATTGGGGAGGATTTTATTTCCAGCCGGATTCTGCGGGATATTTTGATTTAGCACGTTTCATGTATGCGGGCGGATCGGTCGCGTTCGGCGGTGAGTATTTTGACTTTAATACTTTTGAAGCACGTCAGGCGTTCTTGCGTGTGGCGAATTCTGTTTTTGAGAATAATGCCGCGACAGAGATTACGGGGCAGCGAATAGGGCATGGGCCTTCGAATGATGCGCTGTTTAATATTACGAATTGTCAGCCGATTATTGTGAATAATGTGTTTTTGAATAATGAAGGCGCGGTGATCAGTATAAATGTGAACGCCATGTCTTATGCGTTAAACACGGACACTGGTCGTGCGACAGGATATTACTCCGCGACGGAAGACAGTTATCTGCCTATTTTCAACAAATATTCGGATAATTCTGGTCCGTTGGTGCGTGAAAATAGAATGTCCGGGAATGAGCTGAATGGAATGGTAGTTCGTGCAGAAACGCTGACCACGGAGTCCACATGGGATGATGTGGATATCGTGCATATCGTTTTTGACGAGATTACGATTCCGAATTTCCACACGTACGGCGGCTTAAGGTTACAGAGTTCGACGGAAGGCAGCCTGGTGGTGAAGTTCCAGGGAGAAAATGCGGGAATTACGGCGACGGGTCAGCCGGTGGATATAATGGATCGTATCGGTGGCACACTTCAGATAATTGGAGTGCCTGGTTATCCTGTGGTTTTAACGGGGCTTTCTGATGATACGGTGGGCGCGGGAGTGGATCTGAACGGCAAGATGCTTAAAGACACGGATAATAGTCTTGGTTCGAGTTTTCCGGGAGAGTGGCGTGGTCTGGTACTGTCTCAGTACAGTAATGACACGAATATGGAAACGGTGATTGAATCGGAGCTTGCCACCGGAGGAGTGGAGCTGAATGGTGTGCCGGCGAAAGCGCAGTATCTTGGCGCACTGGCGGGAAATTTAGTCTCTGGTGATGAAAATCTCCGACTGGGTTTTGAGATCCATGGAAATGTTCAGACTGACCGACGTTCGGATGTGGATGTTTATTCGTTTAGTGGCACTCCGGGTCAGACGATTTGGGTGGATGTCGACGAAACAAATTATAATCTGGATACGATCATAGAAATTATTGATTTTCAGGGAAATGTTTTGGCGACGAGTATTTATTCTCTGAATGAAGAGAATATTCTTTCTGGAATCGCGTTGGCGGAAAGCACGGAAGCACTAAATGAGCATGTGGCGGAAAAACTTCGTAATGATCCAGCACTGTTCCAGCGTATGTGTGAGGCAGCGGGAATCACACTTGGGCCCGGTCTGCTGACGTATGATGATTTAATGGTAACTCATGTTCTTGCCATGCAGGTGACACAGTTATGGAAAGATGAGGCGGAAAAATCGAAAGAAGAGTTTCGTGCACTGGGTCTGCAGTCGAGCATGAATGATAATGTTTGGGTGCGTGATTCACGTGATTATTATGCGATTAATCCGAAAGATGCCGGAATGCGTGTCGTACTGCCGGGTTCTTTGGGAACCAGTGCGACGCAAAATACTTATTATCTCCGGGTGTCAAGTTATGTTCCGGATTATCTGTTATATGAAACGGACGCGAATGGCGAGACACTTTATGATGGAAATGGCGAAAAGATACCGTTATCTGTTTTGAAGGATGGTGTCGAGGTTCCGATAACGGAAGAAGATATTATAAACGGAGGTCAGACGGGCGGGCGTTATCAGATTCAGGTGCGTCTGCAGGAAGACCAGCAGAAACCGGGCTCCATGATTTCATATGGTGATATTCGTTATGCCATGAATGGTATTACGGTGGAAGGTTTTCCTGTGAATTCACCACTGACGACAGAAGTTGGAGATAATGGGAATAATGAAACTCGGGCGAACGCTCAGTATATCGGGAATGTGCTGGAGACGAATCAGGCGAAGGTAACGGTTTCGGGGTATGTTTCGGGAGAAAATGATGTCGACTGGTATGAATTTCGCGTGGAAGTGACGGGAATTCAGAACATACCTGGCGTAACGCCGGATGCGGCGACGCTTTATCCCGTGGAATTTGATATCGATTATGCGGATGACCTGGGGCGTCCGGACGTGGACATTTGGGTCTTTAATGAAGCGGGACAGCTGATTTTAGGTGGCAATTCTTCTTCACTGGTGGATGATACGCAGTATCCGGATACGTCGAATCCTCTGCAGAACGGCAGTTATGGTTCGGACGACGCGACCATCGGGACGGTGTATTTACCGGTGGGAACATATCACGTGGCGGTGGCGCTGGGAGGCATGGTGCCGGCAATTCTTCAGCAGACGCAGTTACGTATAGAACCGATAGAGTCGGTGACGCGAATTGTTGAGGATCATATTAGTCCTTCTCCTGAAGAGGCGAATGTGCCTACTTCGCATGAAACGTCTTTCGGTTTTACGGCGGAAAAGTATGCGTTTTCAGATGTCACGATGTATATCTCGACTGCGGGCGATCTGTTTTCCGTGAATCCGTTTACGGGTGAAGTCTTAGTGGACGTATCGACGGACATGGCCGTACTGCCGGGTGTTTATTATGGTGATATTTACATGCGGAATGATGGGCGGATCTTTGCCATGCCTAATGTGGAGTGGGGAGATGCGACACCTCCGGAATTTCAGGAGCTGAATCTTGGTAATGCGGCGACGACGCTGGACGATCGCAGTACGAATCTTATCGCACTGTGGCCGGATGGTGAACCGGAAGATGTGGTGCAGGTAAATAATCATTTCGTGACGATACATGCACTGGTATCGGGAATTGGTAATTCCGTGGGGAATATCCGAACGAATCGTGGTTTTTATGGCGTGGGAAGCACGCCGCAGATTGAGAATCAGGACGCCACGGCCCCGACGAGAAATTTGATTTGGGCGTTTAATGATAATGGAACAGCGGTTCCCTATCCGTGGGATGGCGTGGATGCGGATCGTTTGCCGACGAATCCGATTCCGCTGGCACAGTTATACACTTCTACGACATTCCAGTTTACGGATGCCACGGATACGGAATTTGTTCGGGGAGATGCGAATACATTCCTGACGCCGGGTGACATTCATGACGGAACGCGAGTTGATTTCGTGTATTCGTACGTGGATGATCCGGATAATGAAGAGCATCGTTTGAGTTTTGAATTCGACACGGGTTATGATTTAGAACTGAATCCGTGGGGAGTTGTGGGACCGAACGCGGTGCAGGATGGTGATACATTCGCGATCGACGTGGATGGGGAATCGTATGTATTTGAATTTGAATCGAATTCTTCGATTATGATTCCGAATCAGGTGGTGACGGCGGATAGGAATATGGGGATCCTTGAATGGCTGCAGGCGAATCATTTTGGAGAGGGAAATCCACCTTTCACGTTTACCATTGTGAATATGGAAAATAATGAATTTATTCTTTTTGAGTTGGTAGATAGTACCTCTGATCGGCTAGAGGATAGCACGGCGCCGGAGGGAAGAGTGGCAATAGATATTGCTTTGGCCCCAGATAATACGGATTCTATTCCCATGAGTCTTGCCTCGGCGTTTGCCACTGCGATTAATAGTGTAGAAGGATTTGGCATAACGGCTACGATTTATCATAAGGATACTAATTATGATGGGGAGGATAAGGAGGGCAACGAGCCGTGGGGAATTTCTCTCTCGGGGGATACCACGCTTTCGTTGGTGCAGTATAACGGAGAGGTGGGGAACACACTTCCGGGTATCGTGGCGATTGGCAGAGATGGCGTAACAGGGGATAATACTCCGATTTTCTTTGATCCCATGCATCAGGTGGGTGCGGTGGGGGGTGCGTATATTGATGCGAATCGTGCTTTGGGCGAGGCGATCGTAGAAGCAATTAATACGAAGCTGCAGGGGAAGGTGATTGCGTCTTATGCGAATCGTACGGGTGAGGAGATAAATAATGCTGGTGTGACGAGTATTTATAATCGGACGGTGGGAGATCGGATCACGATCGCCAGTCTGGGTGCCGGGGATAATATTACGGTAACACTGAATGGTCGCGCGGCGTTTACGAATGTGGTTTCACCGGGTGAGAATAATAATATTATTATTTCGGGAATGAGTCCGGTGCAGGCAGATCCCAATAATCCGGATCTTGATGTGATGGATCATCATGGTGGATTCTTTAATGGCGTGGATGTCATTTTCCAGATGAATACGGCACTGGCAGATGTTCAGGTGAATTATAATGAAACATGGAATGCGGTTACGGAAGTACTTAGTGCGTCGGCTCTGACGATCACGTATAATCCGAATGTGCACACGGCGAATGATATTATAAACGCGATTAATAATTTCAGCTTTACGTCCCGACATGGTACGACGTTCCAGCCATTTATCGCGGAGCTTCAGCAGCCGGATCAGGCGGGGGCGGTGAATGATGGTAGTGGTCTTTTAGCACTGGGAGCCGGGCATACGGTAACTCTGGGCGGCGGTCACCGAGGAACGAAGGGTCTTACTTATCGTCAGGATTATCGTCATGATGGAACGCTTGCGACGGATGGCGTGATTTTGCCCGAGGCGTATCGAATTCTTATTACGGCGGAGATGACGGGAGCGGAGATCTCGAAGGCGTTTAATGCGGCGATACATGCCACGGAGGCGGAACCGTATAATAATTTTTACACGTCCATTTTAGATGGTGAAAACGTGGTTTTAATGCCGGGTGATAATTGGACGGACGTAAATGTTATAGGTATTGAAATTACGCAGAGGCATGCGGATTCGATTCGTCATGAGGGAGAAGGCCCTGGTGGAGAAATCACGGGTATGGCGTGGCTGCATGGCGGAGAAGATGACGATGAATTATACGCGGTGTGTAACGCAGGTGGTTTATATCGCGTGATCGGTTTACCGGATGAAGCGGTGTCGGTGCGTGTGAATGATTATAATTATGCGCCGGTGGATGAAGAGGGTGAGTATAGAACGATCGAGCAGGTTCGGAACACGATTCGGCTGGAATTTATTGCGGATTTAGGCATTAATTTCAGTAGTCTGTCCAACGGACCGCAAACTGTGGAAGAGGGATTATACAGTAATTTCCTTTTTGCCACGGATAATGCGGGAAATATTTATTGTTTTGATACGGAAGGTAATTTCCAGAACGTGTTTTATAATGGTCAGTCTTCCATTTCGACGGGACTGGATGTGGTTACAGGGATTACATTCTCGAATATTGACTTTAATCTCTGGCACGAAACGACCGAGCGTGAAACGACTGCGGGTCATGGATTTACGCAGACGTACACGGGGTCACACGAAGACACGGCTGGTGGAACGAGTTGGCGGTATGGTCTGGATCCGAATGCGGGAATGCAGATTTTTGAAGATGCGGGCGCGAATAATGCCGCGAATAATCGCATTTTGGTGAATTATCGTGGGACGAACGCGGATGCACTGAATACCTATGAAACACCTGGAGGCAGTAACGGATCTCTGCTGACGGAAGAATTCAGTTTGGTCGGGTATTCGGCGGAAGATAAACCGGTTTTGACGTTTAATTATTATCTTGATACGGACGACGCAGATGCTTTGGATTCATTCCGGGTGTATATTACGTCGACAGATCCTGCGTGGAAAAATCATTTTGCGCCGGAAGATGTGACCGTGGCGGAAAACGGTTTAGATGCACAGTTGGGCACGCCGTCTTGGAATTTAATTGCCTCCAGTGATATGGCGATCGGAAACATTCAGGAAAATAACGGTATGTTCCGGCAGATAGCGATAGACATGTCGGCATATGCCGGGATGAATAATTTGCAGTTACGCTTTATCTTTAATACCAGTGACTCAGTGGGCGTGGGGCATTTTCAGTCGGAAGGAGACTGGTTGTATGCGCTGCCGGGCTATCAGCTTTCATCAGGTGATACGTTCAGCATTTCGTCGGCGGTGAATGCGTTTTCGGTGGGTGATATTCAGGATTTCGAGTTAATGCTGGGTTACCGAATGTTGCTGCCAGGCTCCGCGGGAGCGAGTATCGCGGAGGGAGACTGGTTCCGAATGGAAGATCGTTTTGGAAATCAGGCGGACTTTTACTTCGTGAAATATAATACTGAAATTCCAGATGGTGCGTCTGGTAATGCGGTTCCGATTCGGATTACTGATAATATGACGTCTGTGGAAGTCGCGGATGAAATTCGAGATGCGATTCGTCGAGCTGTTGTGGTGGATGGAATTATACGTGGAGTGACGGCGGATGATGTGACGGAAGATGATACGATCGTGGATGAGCAGAATGTGTGCATCAGCGGTGCGTATAATCTGGAACTGCATATGACCAGCCAGGGCGAGCTTCCGGAAGATTTGGCACTGATTGAGTCGGTGGACGGTCAGGCGCGAGTGGATTCGACTGGAACGATTGCGCTGGATTCCGTGGATCGTCTGCAGTTTGTGGGATTCCGATTTATTGAAGAAGAAGGAGGAGCTGAAGCGTGGACGGAAGTGGACTTTCTTAATGGTGAAGCGAATCCGTATGAATTTTCCGTCGCGGATCGTTATGGATCGGTGGTGAATTTCAGACTGTTCTCGATACAAGAAAGAATAGTGAATCCACTAGAGCCCGACGTGGTTCCGATTATTTTTGGTAATTTCCCGCGTATGGATGCTGGAAATGACATTCAGGGAAATCGGGTTCCGGGAGATGTAGACGGCGATTCAGATTTTGATACTCAGGATGCGATGACAATTATCGCGATGGTCATTCAGGAACAGATTGACGCGGGAATTCTTCGTGGTTTGGAAGTATACGCCACGGGTGATTCTGTTATGATAAAAGCGGCGAATTGGGTTCATTCTGAGGAAGGACCACGTGAAGACGTATTCGTTGGGCATACATGGAAATCGGGTGGTTATACGCAGCTGAATCCGTCGGCGTTCCCTGTACGTTTTGCAGGAATCGTGGAAAATGAAACTGGTGGAATGGAATTTACTGAGCTTACGTATGGTGCCAGTAAGGAGCATGTCGCGCAGGCGATCGCTCTGGCGATGGAAAATTGCTTTAATTCGATTCAGGTGCCAGTGGAAGCCTGGCAGACGAACGATAAAATTAGTTTTAATGGTGTGGAATATGTCATTCAGGAGGAAGGTCAGACGGCGACTGCTGGTGGCGACGAGGTAATACACGTCACGGCGGGTGCGACGGATTATGAAATCGCGGTGCAGGTCAGAGATGCGCTGTTAGAGAATAATTCATTAATGTTTGACGTTTTGGATCGTGGTGAACAGGGTGTATTTCTCATTTATACACATTACACGATTTATCCGGTTGATACGGACGTTCAGTTGACGACGACCATTGGCGCAGAGGAAACGGTTTATACACTGAATCGGCTGGGGACGTATACTGCGTCGAAGATTAAAGTGGGAGAGGATGATAAGGTAAATATAATAGGTTCACGCGTGAATCCGCGGATTTTGATGTCCAGCGGGCCATTACCATTTACACATCGGCTGCAGGCGGACACGGGAATTGATGATTTGCCGCAGCAGGGTGGAAATAATTCCGGTGAGGGTATTTATCTGGATGATTTCATTCTCGGTTTTTATGAACGCGGTACGATGTATACGGCCACGGAGCCGAATCAGGCACTTCCGGCGGGTGTGGGATCTTGGTATGATTTCGTAACCGTGGGTGCGCCTGCGGTGACGGAGGGCAGTTATCAGCTGCAGATTCGTCCGGGTACAGAATATGGCGTGTCGCAGGGAGGCGTTCTGCAAATTGCGCGTTCTCTGGACACGAATTCTCGTCTGACTCGGGAATTAACGCTGCTGTGTCCGCAGGGAAATGCGATTCATCATTTGGAACGGATAATTATCGGGGACGGTGACAATGAAATTCAGTTCCAGATGATTTTAGCAGATTTGGCGGACACGGAAGGGCTTTTGGTTCCCAGCGCGTCGGATCCGAGGGTAATGTTTACGGCGGCTGGCGCGATCCCTGTGATTTACACGGGTTCGGAGTCGAAGCTGGAAATGGCCGCCCTGCTGGTGGATGCGGTGAATCGTGCAAATCGCATTTATGGTGAGGGATATTTATTTACGTTTGACGTTCAGGCGACATTAAATGGAGACGGCGGTAAAGGCGGCGTGGATCTGTATGGTGGAGCGTGGATTACGTTTGGGGATCCGGAAACGACGAATTTCCGAATGTATCAGTATGACGGAGACGAACAGAATGTTTCATATCAGGGCGCGGCGAATGGAGATTTTGGAAATGGCGGCTTTACTGCGTATGGAGATAATAATGCGGTGTCGTCGCAGGGACTGATCTTCATTAATTCGAACATGATCGCGTATTCGGCGGAAAACGGAGTGAATATTAGCTCTGCTGGCACACGAGATATGGAAGAGAATTATCCGCATCCGGGCGTTTCTGCCACACTGGTGCAGACGAACGCGGATCGTCTGGTGAATGGAGTCGCGATTATTAATAATGTGATCGCGTATTCGAATCAGGCGGGCATTTCATTTGAGGGTGATAATTCAGCGGATGCATTTTTTGGCGGTGCGCGTCTCTTCGCACACGTGGCAAATAATACCATTTATGGCGGAACGTCGGAGGAAGGTGAGGTAATCGGAATTTTGGTTGGTCCGAACAGTGCGCCAACTTTATTAAATAACGTCGTGGCGAATACGGATGTGGCGATTTCGATTGACGCGACTTCACGTGCGACGACGGTGGTCGGGCATAACGCATTTCATCAGAATGTGGACATCGGCACGGTGGGAGATCGCGCTATTATTATTGATGATGAAGAACGCGTTTTCGTGAATCCGGGCGAGTTAAACTTTTATCCGGCCATGGAATCAAAGATTATAGACGCGGCCAGAGACAGTTTACCGGATCGTGCGGCATTCGTGAATTTAAAGCGGATGCTTGGAATCGAGGAGTCGCCGATTATCGCGCCGGATCTTGACATGTATGGTCAGCGACGAACGGATGATCCGAATAATAATTATTATGTAGGCGGTGGTGTTACTTCCTTTAAGGACATCGGAGCGATCGACCGAGTCGATTTTGAGGGTCCGACTGCGGAGCTGGTAATGCCGCTGGATAATCGTGGAAATTCGACGTACGTGGGCAGTGATATCGATCCATTACGTGGAGACGCGCTGGTGGTCAGTGAACCGATGTCCGTTTTCAGTATTCAGTTACTGGATAATGGCACGGGCATTCAGGATTCGTCGGTACTGGCGTCCTCGGTGCAGGTATATCTGTGGCCTAATTCGAATACGTATAATCCCGAAGAAGCGATTCTTCTGTCGAATACGATCGATTACGTTTTTGATTATGACAGCCTGAATAATGTGATTCATCTGTATCCGGTGACGGGCGTGTGGAAGCAGGGTTACCGTTATCAGATTATTGTCTCGAACAATTCGGAAGATCCTGCGAGCATTACAGACCTGGCGGGGAATTTGTTACAGGCGAATCGTCCGAATGGAAATCAGGAGCAGGGCGGTATGTTCCAGGGAACGACGCAGTTCTGGATTCGACTGTCGGGATATGATTTTGGAGATGCGCCGGATCCGACGTATCCGACGCTGGAGGAAAATGATGGCGCACGGCATATTATTGTGCCGGGGTTCCAGCTGGGGCAGAACGTCTCTGCTGAGTTGGATGCCAGAGAAAATGATACGGATACTTTTGATGACGGGGTTACAATTTATAATGATTATCAGTTAAAGCTTGGCGAAATAACGGAAATCACGGTGAACGTAACCGCTGGCGAATCTTATCAGGATGCGGATGGTTATGTGGGTTATTTGAATGCCTGGCTGGATGTGAATGGTGATGGGGTATGGGATAATGATGGAGATTACGTTTTACGAGATCTTCAGGTGAAGTCGGGTGAAAATCGGATTTTCGTAGACCTGACGAACATTACGCTTCCAGAAGGTTTTGATCGGAATGATCCGGATGCGTTTTACAGTTCACAGTTCCGGTTCCGTCTGACGAGTGTTACTGCGGCGGAAGCGGGAATCGACTTTAGCGGCGCGGCGGATGACGGAGAAGTGGAAGATTATGAAGTGCGTCTGGTAAATAATTATTTCGATTATGGTGACATGCCTGCAATTTATGATGGGCAGGATCCGAAGACCTCAGGTCGGCATATCGTGACGTATGACGCGGACGGGAATTTCGTGGGGCCATATTTTGGCGCGATTCGTCCGGATGTGGATCGTCAGCCGCAGTGGTCGAATGATGCGAAGGGTGATGATGATAATTCAGGAAGAAATGATGAAAATGGAATCATTTTGGGCATGCTCATTCCTGGTTCTGATTTTAAGGTGAATGCGGAAGTGAATCTTAACGGAGCGACGCAGGCATACATTTCTGCGTGGATGGTTATGAAAACGGAGGATGACGGCTGGGAATGGGTATGCATTATTAATAATCATGTTGTGCGGGAAGATGGAATCCATGAAATTACCGCGGAATATAAATTACCAGAAGACACGGAAGATTTCGAGACGTATATCCGATTCCGGATTAGTTCGGAGAGGATTAATGATCCATGTTCTCTCGCGCAGGATGGAGAAATCGAAGATTATCAGATTTTCAGCACGAGTGATCCAAAAGATTTTGGAGACGCCCCGAATACTTATGGTACGAATCAGGCAGCGAATGGTGCGTGGCATTATATCGCACTGAATTATGACCTGTATTTAGGGAAAGATACCGGTGATGTTCGATATTCGGGAGTGGACGCGGAAATGAATGGTCTGCCCACGGATACGGCGCAGGGTGATGATCTGAGTGGATATTATAATGATGAAAATGGAGTGGTTTTTGTAGAACGGATCGTGCCTGGCAGGAATGCGATGATAGATGTAACGGTTACCGGTGCGGGATACCTGACAGGCTGGATCGACTATAATCGGAATGGAGTTTTTGATCCGGAAGAAATAATTATTTACGAAGGATGCGATAATTTGGAGGTGGCGAAACCCACGACGAATGAAGATATTCCAGGTTATTTTGTGGACGGAGGAGCAGGAAAAGTCGTTACCTTTACCGTTCCGGTGCCAGAGAATCTGGAGGCAGGCGAAACTTATGCCAGGTTCCGTCTAAGCAGTGAAAGAGTGCTTCCGACGGGTCCGGTCGGATCTGGTCGGATCGATGAAAATGATCCGGAGGCTGGTTCTTTTGGTGAAGTGGAAGATTATAAAGTGAAGATCGAGCTGGGAGACGCGGTCATCAGCGGTTATGTCTTTAATGACCTGAATAAAAATGGTCAGTGGGATATGCAGCCGTATACTTCGGTGCCTCAGTTTACGTTCGTTCAGCCGTCATTCAGTACGACTTCCCGATTAACGAAGGGAGACGGGATTTATCAGAGAGTCCCGCTGGGATTTAACCTGAATTATTTCGGCACGACCTATTCTTCCCTTACGATTCATACGGATGGTTATGTTTACTTTGGAGACACACAGCCGGTCAGTAAGGAGGATCCGAATGTACCGATGATTGCGGTGTTCTGGTCTGATAATGACACGCGGACGAATGGAATGGTTTCTTATGATAAAGGCTTTACGGATGAAGGAAATGCGTATATACAGATTATTTGGAATGATGTCGCGGCCAGTGGAGGAAGCGCTTCGGCGACGAATACGTATGTTCTGTATATCGAAAATCATCCGGACGGCAGTATCATGGCCATGCGGTATGATAAAATCCAGTGGACATGTGCGGACGGCGTGAATGGTTTTGGCACGGTGGGCGAAGATGAAGAAAGTTCGGTTGGTACCGCGGCGGTGGCAGGGTTCTTTGGAGCGAATGCCGCGCCGGTGGTGGTGCGATCTGCGCTGACAGAGGCTCAGAGTGCACAATTCTTGGAAAGAAATGTTTATACTTATCGTTTCGACAACAGTACAGGAATGCCTGGCGGACTGGAACCCGGGATGACGCAGTATGATGTGTATGACCCGGCTACTCAGAGATATTATAATTATGATATTCGCATCTGTCTGGAATATTCGAATGGTGAGAAAGTTTATACGCATCCTTGGATGGATAACCCATTAACTGTTACGGACGAAATGGGGTATTTTGAATTTACGGATCTGTTCGCCGGCGAATATATCGTTTATATGGAAGAGCTGCAGGGCGATTTATGGGTGGCGACTGCTCCGAATCGTACGACGACACTTCTCGGTGACGGGACGATGCGTTTTCAGATTTCGGATGTGGAGAGCATCCAGCATAATTCCACCTTTACCATTACGCAGCTCAAAGATGGAGTACTGAGTCCGATTACATTCCAGTTTGTGGATGAATCGTTAGGTATGGCGGCTTCTGGTCTGGGAATTCCGATCGGGTTTAACAGTCAGATGGATGCTCCTTTAGATGTGATGGAAAAAGTAATCGTTGCGATGAAAGCCGGAAATAATGCTTTTGCGCTGAGTGCAAAAATTGTAAATGGCGTGATCGAAATCGGTCCCACGGCGGCCACTCAGACGGTGAGCGCGACGATACTTTATGACGTGAATCTTTCTGGCCTGAATGGCGCGATGGAAATTATTACGTCGTATACGAATCCTGCTTCCGCAGATCGGCCTGCTCATTATGTCGTGTTCCTGGAAGGTAATGAAAGTGGGGAGAATGGAAAGGATAAGGTTTCGGGAGTCGATTTTGGAGCGTTCCGGAAAGGTGAGATCCGAATCGTGGATACGACGATTACGGAAGGAAATGAGGGAGAAACGATCGTAGAAGTGGATGTGGAGCTGACAGGCTCTTTCGGTGGTGAGTATGCCTTCTCGTATGGAACATCGGATGCTCTGATCGCCTCGGGTGAGATTTTGGGGTATCGTGTCGACGAAGCTGGAAATATAACCACGGAACCGATATATGCAGGACAGGCTCTTGGCGGTGAGGCGGGCGAAATCGTGGGTTATTACGCAGCGGGTGTTACCCTGCTGAATAAGGATGGTTCTTCATATGTCGTGGGTGAAGATGAAGAGATTCCCATTTATGCGGATTATCGGCAGCAGAGTGGTATTTATCAGTTTATCACGACACCTCAGGGAACGCCGGCCACGCCATGGACGATTACGCAATTAACGAATACGCTGAATCAAAATAATTATGATGCGCGTATATCGGGTAATCGCATTATTTACGTCAGTAATGATGGAAATGATGATGAAATTTATGTGTATGATCATTCAGTGGGAGCGGTTATCTGGTGTACGGATAATGCGGTGGAAGATAATTACGCGGATATAGACGGAGACTGGGCGATCTGGTCCACGGTGGAAAACGGGAGGTATCAGTTATTCGCCTATAATCTGGAGACGAATCGAACGGTGCGTGTTACGGACAGCGCGGAACGTCAGTGTATTAATCCGCGTATTTCCGGAACGACTGTGATTTGGGAGGAGGTTATTAATTCTTCGCAGGGACGCAGTGAATTAAAGATGGCGGATCTGAATGGTGATCCGCTGGCGAATGTCGTAACGGTGTATTATTATACTCCAGGTTATGAAATTTTGGTAGATTCCATACGAATAAACACGAATGAAGCGGGAGTGGCGCAGGCGGTGTGGACAGTACGTTCCACTGTGAATGATTCCACACGAGTCTGGTATTATGATGGTACTCGTTCTGGAGCAGTGAATCCTGCCGCGACGCAGGATGAGTCGAATCCTCAGATTTCGAATGGAGTGATCGTTTACGAAAGTGGGACGAATACCCAAAGAGATATATATTATTATATGATTGGGCAGGAAGCTCCCGTGCGAGTTCCGACTGCTGGTGGTACGAATTTAGTACCACAGGTTTCAGATGGGATTATCTGCTGGCGGGGCCGAGATGCACTGACGGGGTCATGGGATATTTTCTACTATGATACTAATAGTGAGAATGCCGGCGTGGTAAATATCAGTAACAGTGTATATCATGATGATGCGCCGGTGATTATGGGAAATTATATCGCGTGGCGTGGAGAAACAGAATCTCTGGTGAAGGAAGGAATTTCTGTCTGGGATGTGTATTTTTATGATATTCAGACCGGCGCGATCGCGCTGAATATTACGCAGGACGACAAAAATGACAGTAGTCCGTTAATCTCGGAAGATATGATTGTCTGGCGTGGCAGTGATACGAATTCTGGTGCGTATCAGATTTATATTGCCACGAAAGAGACTCCAAAAATTGTTGAGACGATTAAGCTAGTCATTTACGGCGACTATGAAATCGAGGAAGATGAAATCTTTAAACTGCTGATTCAGGAAGTCGGAGATGGAAATGTAATTATTCGTCAGGATGAAGCCACGATAGTGATTCTTAATGATGATGGGAATATGGACTTCGGTGATACGCCGGCACCGTACCCGACGTTATTAAATGATAATGGTGCGCGTCATAATGCGAATTCAGGTTATTTACTGGGAACAAAAATTGACGCGGACACGGACGGACGTCCTTCGGTGAATGCGGACGGAGATAATACGTTAATTACGAATGATGAAGATGGTGTTATTTTCCCGGATAATTTCCTTCTGATACCAGGAATGACCGCCACGTTTAAGGTAAATGTTACTTTACCGCAGGATGTGGAGTCTGCGAAGCTGGATGCATGGATCGACTTTAACGGAAATGGAAATTGGCTGGATGCGGGTGATCAGATTTTAACTTCTTACACTGTAGTGAATGGAGAAAATACGATAACCGTCGCGGTGCCGAAGACTGCGTTCAGCGGAAAATCGTATGCACGTTTCCGTCTGAGTGCCGAGGGTGGTTTATCTCCCACGGGTTATTGTGCGACAGGTGAAGTGGAGGATTATGCGGTAACGATCGGAAGGCTGCCTTCTAATGATTCTGAAGTTCTGGAACTGCTGGGTCTGGAGCAGACGACAGGTGGAGATGTGGTTACTTTTGAGATTTCGGAAGAAGGCACTCATTTTGTCGTGAATATGAATGGAATTTCCACGAGGTATGACATTTCACAGTACCGGATGGTAACGATAGATGCTCTGACAGGTAAGGATTCCTTCCATTTCGTAGGAACAGAGGGCGTGGAGAACATGCTTATTTGGCCGACGGAAGGATACTTTATTTTGCAGGATTATAATTTAAGTGTCGTGGTGAGAAATTTCACGTCGATAACCGCTGATGGAAATGGTGGCGCGGACGCTGTCCAGCTGTACGGATCTTATCGGGATGATCTTTATCAGGACGAAGTGAATTCTGATGGAATTCGGACGGTTCAGATGACGGAAAAAACGGTCGCGAATCGCGAAAAAGCATACGATACGGAAGTTACAGGTCTGGATATGTCGCAGGCCATGGTAACGGTATATGCTTCACAGGGCGGTAATGATTTGGCAGTAATGGATTCCATTCAGCAGGGAGATCAATTAATCCTCACGGGACGGAATCTTGAGGTGGTAAATGCGAAAGGTCGGTCGGTAACGTATCTGTATGACTTTAGCGAAATTCAGACGGAGAATAAACAGAAAGACGTGAGTCTGGAAGTTTTCGGCAGTTCGTCGGAAGATCGTGTGGAGGTGACAGGATATGATATTTCTCTGGAAGGTTCGGATTATCATCATCAGCTGACAGGAGGTTTCGCGCAAGCTAATATTTACGGAAATGGTGGCCGGCAGGCGACTGTCCGTGGTACTGGTGGTGATGATACCTTTACTGTTTTGCCGAACAGTGTGATTCGGGAAACGCGTACCGCTGATGGTGAAACGGTTACTCTGAGTGTGTTCGGATTTACAAATATCGCGGTAAATCAGGCAGATCAGGGAACGGCCACGGTGGCTTTATATGATTCGGAAGGAGATGACATTCTGGTGATGAATCCATATTCTGCTCATATGTATGGAGCGGGTTATTCGATTCTTGTAAGTGGTTTCCGTAACATCAGTACTTATAGTATTAATGGAGGAAATGACCAGGCGCGAATTTATGATTCGGAAAATGATGATAACCTTTATACGAAGCAGAATACGGTGCATCTGTTTAATGAGAAGTTTTATAATTATGCCAGTGGATTTAAAACCACTTCCGTATACTCTACCACCGGTGGAAATGATAGTGCTTATCTTGTCGACACAAATACGGACAGTGATCTGCTGTTTTCGCCTGCGTATACGAGAATGGTTAATAATAAATATGCCATGTCCGTTTACAGTTTCCAGAGTGTGGATACGAGCGGTTCTCTTGCGGTGCCTAATGCCGCACAAATTACGGATGCCGTGGTGAGTGAATTGGTGGAAAATGACTTGTTGCAGCCAGAAACTTCCCGTTCTGATAATTCGGATAAAGAGGCGGCGGATCTTCTTGTCGGGCAGGGTAATACCGTAACGAATGAAGATTTGTCGGCAATCGATTTTCTCCTTTCCACTGGAAAATGGAGAAAGAATAAGTAAATGGAGCGTCATTTCTAAATTTTGAGAGAAAAGGCCGTTATATATACTGTTTTTACTTTAAATTTCCGTTTTGTGCGGTTCTGAAAGCCGGCATTTTCAGTGAAGCTAAAATGTCAGTGAAATGGAAATTTATAGTGCATCAGGTATAAAACGGTCTTTTTTTCTTTTTAAAGCTCTTTTTTACGGTATGCGTTTTTTGCTTCTAAATCTTATGTGTGGTATAAATTATATTTAAGAACGTAAAACAAAAATTCTGAGAGATAATAGGTATATTTATTGTTTTGAAGACATATTTTTTATGGAAGCCATGATTTTAAAAATGTAAAAATTGAAATTACAAAAGGATTTTGTCTTAAATTTTATATTTTTTGATTTAAAATATTCCAAAATATTCCATATAATCTTTAAAATACAAAAAAAACAAAAAATCATTTTATTTTACCTTAATTTACTTCCACTTTCATCCGAAAATTAAAAAGAGGACTGGATTCCCGTTTTTAGTATGTAAAAATTAGGGGTTTATGAAGTTAATGGAAAACAGGTAAAGAGGCGAATGGTTCCATGAAATTTACAAAACGTGGTATTTTTATACTTTTGTTTTCTTTGTGTTTTATTTGTCCGAATATGACTGTGGCAGAGTCGGCACAAAAGCAAAAGGCGCCCGGAGGGCTGTTTGGAATAATTAACGAAAAATTTTCAAAAAAAGAAAAAGAACCTGTAGTTCGTGAACAGGAGCCACTGGTTAAAAGAAAACCTCTGTTTTCTTCTCCGTTCAAGAAAAAATCTGATTCACAAAAAGTGGTACAGGAGAAGAGTTTAGCCGCAGTGAATCTGAAAAATACGGAAAAAGATGAAAGTCGTGCTGAAAAGGTGGATTCAGAGGTAAATCTGGATTATTCAGAGGATTTTAATCGTGTACCGCCGATTTCACCTTCTTATGGTGAGGTTAAAACTCAAAAGTTGTTTTCAGAAGGGAAAGATGAGCCAGAGCAGGATAAAATAAAAGATAAACCTGAGATTTTTGTATCCGAGACGGTGGAAAAAAACGCGCTCGTTCCCAGTGAAGTGATTTCAGAGGAAGCGAGACCTGAAATATTTAATGTGCATAAAACTGAAAAAGAATATAAGGCGAGTTTACCTCAATTAAAATTAGCGAATAAGGAAGTATTTACGGAGAGTTTAGGAGATCCTTCTCGAAGACTCTTGGCTCCGACGTGGAACGTACTAGAAAAAAACAGAAAAGTGGAAATTTTATCTGAAAATCAAAATGAGAAAGAGTTTTTGGAGACTTTACTTCCACCACTTCCGGAGGATATGACACAAATTGTATCCAGCCAAGAGAGAATCGGCGCTTTCGTATCTCCGACAGAAATAACGACACAAGAAACAAAAAATAAAGAAGAGCCTGAAGAGAGTTCAGAATTATTTAATTTAGATGTTCCGGAAACTGTGCAAAATGAGACACAGAATAATATTCAGAAAGGAAAAAAAGAAGAAATATCATTAGTTTCGGAACAAAATATGGAGTATGGAAGGCCTGTACTGGAAATAAATACAAAAGGTCCTTCAAAAATCGCGGTGGGAACCGAAGCTCTTTATGAAATCGAAATCGAAAATAGCGGAGATATTTCAGCGGAAAATATTATTGTAAGTGTAAAGATTCCCACATGGGTGGAAATCGTAAATATTTCTGGCTCTTTGGGAAATTTTGATATGAAAAAACTCCCAGAGCAGGAAATGAATCAGGGAGAATGGTTAATTGAAAATCTCGCTGTAAATCAGCAAGAAACTTTATACCTTAAAATTATACCTAAAATGAAACGTCATTTTGATATGGACGTAACATGGCGGAGTCTGCAGTCGTCGACACAAAAGTCTGTTATTGTGGAAGAGCCAAAACTGGAAGTGGAACTTTCCGGTGAATCGAGTGTTTTATTGGGAAAAACAGAATCATTTACCGTGACAATTAAAAATGTGGGTAATTGTATCGCTGAAGATATTAATTTTTTTGTATTTTCTGATGATAATACGGAACATAAATCGAAAGTCATACAAAAAATTGGAAATTTGTTACCTGGCGAAAGTAAAAAACATACGATCAGTTATGTGCCACAGCAGCCAGGTCGTACGATTTTTCAGACGAAGGTAAGTACACGTTCTGGTACAGAAAAGACTGCCAGTAAATTAATAGACGTACGTCATTCTGAACTTAAAATAAAGATGAACTCTGTTTCTGTGCAGTATGTCGGGATGAAATCGGAGTACAAATTATACATTTCGAATACGGGTACGTCAAAAGCTGCTGATACGAAAATTGAAATGGTTTTTCCTGAAAATTTGGAGTTTATTTCCTCGGAATTCCCCGTTATCCAGAGAGAGGGAAAAGTTATATGGGAAATAGGTGAAATTATCCCTGGCCAGACACAGATAATTACGGCATGTTTTCGTCCGAAAAATGTTGGCGAGGCATTTTTGAAAGTTTACGCAGAAGCTGAGTATACCAGGCCAGTAAGTGAGACTGTTTCGGTGATGTGTAATTCTTTGGCGAATATGCAGATCGAGCTGGATGTTCCGGATATGCCCATGATGTTATCACAAAATGGGGAATATATATTAAAAGTAACGAATGTAGGAAGTGAAGCCATACAAGATGCCAAGATTTATTATTTTTTCTCAGAGGGTTTAGAGCCAGTTACACTGACAGAACCACGGGCAATAAATGGAGTGCTGACTTATGCGGAGCAGACCTTTATGCCTGGCGAAAGTCGAAATTTTCTTGTCAGAGCAAAAGGCCTGAAACCAGGAAAGCATCTGGTGCGCGTGCAGGTAAAAAGTGAATCGAAAGAAATCGATCTTTTAGAACAAAAAACTGTATTTTATCAATAATTTTTGATAGTTTTGTACCCGATACTCTGTAATTTAGATTCTCCGGCATTTTTACTTCGCTGAAAATGCCTCGCTTTTTTGGCAGTAAAAAAAGGATTTTTTGAATGGAATCAGAACATAAATTAATTCCGGTGGTGTAAGCCATGAACCGAGAAAAATTTTTAAAGTAAAACCAGTATAAAGGCGGAATTTTGACATTTCGCCTTTTTTTATACCCGATACACTATAAAATTCCACTCTCCAGGTATTTTTGCTGCGCTGAAAATGCCTACTTTCAGAGCCGCACAAAACGGAAATTTAATGTGGAACCAGTATATTTTTATATCTGATAAGCTAAAATTTCAGAGAAACTTATTTTGTTGAAAATGCGTGCGTCAGCATGAAGTATAAAAGAAGTATAAAAAAATGAAAATGGCATCATAAAAATTTTCGTTTTAGATTTTTTAATGAAATATCATTTTGAGCGGTAATTTAAGAGGTTTTAAAAAAAAGAGTCTAAAACGCAGTATAAAATGTGAAGTGAATCCCAAAAAAAAGTAATTTTTAATCTTTTCTTATTTTTTGAAATATATTATATATGGAGATGTGTACATATGGTTTTTGGCAGACGCTGGATGGCGACAAAACATGTTATACTGGTTCCACATTAAATTTCCGTTTTTTGCGGCTCTGAAAGCAGACATTTTCAGCGAAGCAAAAATGCCGGAGAAGTGGAAATTTATAGTGTATCGGGTATAAATCGGCTGATGTGCAAAAAGAAACAGCATTTATAATTTCTGGAAATGAAAATTTTGTGACATGTGGTGTAAGATACAAATTTTATTAATGTTTTTTTTCTATTTTGGTTTTATTTTGGGATGTGGCTCCACAAAATCGACTGGAACTGCACGGACTGCCACGGAACAGCTCATTCTTTCAGACGCCATGGACCGGGCAGTGTCCCAAGCTGATTTTACTGTTTTGGCAGGAAAGTCGGTTTTTATTGATTCGACATATGTGGATGCGGTAACGGATTCTGATTATCTCATCAGTTTAGTGCGTCAGCATGTTTTAAGCAGTGGGTGTTTAGTGGAGAATGATAAGGAAAAAGCAGAATATATCGTCGAATTACGAGCGGGTTCTGTGGGAACCGATCAGCATAATGTGCTTTGGGGTGTGCCTGAAACCTCCCTGCCGTTTCAGGTTCCTTCTGTAAATATAAGTGTAATTCCGGAAATCGCGCTGGCTAAAAACTCAACTCAAAAAGCGGTGGTAAAACTGGGTATTTTTGCTTATCACGCAAAAACAGGACGTCCTTTATGGCAGTCCGGTAATTTAGTAGCAGAAAGTAACGCAAAAAATATCTGGATACTGGGAGCCGGACCGATCCAGCATGGAGAAATATATAAACAGAGTAAACTTGCGGGTCTGGATGTGCCGATTCCTTTTCCTGGTGATAAAAGTGCTTCCGAGGAAGAGTTCCCTGTCTGCAAAAAAGCAAATTTTATGAATAATAAAGAAATTTCAGAATCAGATTTTGCTCAGAAAGAAAAGAACGTCGAAACGAAAGAGCCTGTTTCAGAAAAAATGAATGATACGCCTGAGGCAGTATTCATAAATCCTTCTGCACAAATAGGGAATCATGTTCCGGAAATACAGGAATCTTTACAAAAAAAACCAGGTACTGCTACATATGAATTACCTCTGCCAGAGGAAATAAAAATCGAAAATTAAAAAATAAAACGAGTATTATGCTGGCACTACTTTAAATTTTCGTTTTCTAAAGTTCAGAAAGCGGGCATTTTCGGCGAAGCTAAATGCCGGAGAAGCGGAATTTTATAGTATATCGGGCATAAAAATGCCTGCTGGCGGCGGACAAAAGATCGGAAATTTTAGTGTATCGGGCATATACTGGTTCCACTTTAAATTTCCGTTCTGTGTGGCACAGGAAGCAGGCATTTTCAGCGAAAAATGCTGAGGAAACGAAATTTATAGTGTGTCAGGTATAAAATGACCGCAGTTTTATCTGTGTATACATTATACTTTTTATTTTATGTTTTCTTTTGTGTGTTATTCCCGCAGGCTTCCAGAAGGAGGAATGCTGAGGAAACGAAATTTATAGTGTGTCGGAGGGAAAACTTATTTCGATTTCCGTTTCCCACTTTCCATTTTCGTCTCCCTGCACGAACCAGTTTGGCACCACGGCCACGGACTGATGGACCATTTCGAAACCTCCTTCCGAATTACTGACCGTTTCCACAGGATAAGTCCACATTCGCGCAGGTCGAGAAACCTGAAAGTGAATATCCAGGTTTAGCCATTCATCGATTATTCCCAGCTGAGTGGCATCCACTAAATCCAGTCGGGTTCCGAGATGCCCCAGAGTGTGTCGTTCCGGATTCTTTTCATGAGGATTATAATTATAGAAAAATCGGTCTTTACAATTTGCGGGCAGTCCGGAAAAATGGAATTCAGAACCGAAATGGAAAACGGCATCATGAGGAAGATTTTCCAGGTGATAACGTATCCGGAGACTGCATGAATTTACGGGAAGCGTCAGGATTTTTGTAAGCTGGATGGGATGAACCGTACTGTCCTGTGCGATTACTTTTCCTGATGTTCTTAAAATAACCTCACATGCGTTATCAAGAATTTCTGCGCTGGCGGTATATTCTTTTGCTGCGAAATCCGACTGAGGGAGAATTTCTCCATAAAAAAGCCGATCAAGAGTCGTGCCTGGAGAGAAAAAAAGATCTGTCATACTTTTTCTTAAATAAGAATCGTACTGGAGAAATTTTTCCAGTCCTTTCTGTTTAAAGACCACGCGCTGATGAATGCTGCTGACGTCTTCTTCATGGGAAGCATTATGGTACTGAACGATTTTTTGATGATATGCTTCCTTTCTTCGCGCAAGAGTCGCCAACAAATTATGCGGAATCCGTAAAAGGTCCAGTTCATAAAGTGTGCCACCACGCTGGGGGGAAATCCACGCGACTAGAAAGTCGTTCGCGATACGAATTTCGTCATGGTGGTCAAAATCAAAATCTCGGACTTCTTTTGTGATCCGTGGCAGGCTTCCGTCCAGCGCGAGTTTTATCTTATCCAGGATGAGATCTGCGGTAATCAGGTGACGGTAAATGGCGTCTCTTAAAACAGGAAGGTATACACCGCCGAAAGCACCGTGCCAGTATGGGCAGTTACACTGTCCGCGATATAAGTGCCCACGTGCTTCTTCCAGCATTTCCATTAACTGAGGGCGGGAAATTTCTCCCTCGGGTGTTTCACAGGCATTTTGCGTTACACGCTTCTCTAAATTCATCAGACGCCGACTAACATACATCATTCGGGCATACATTTCATTCGTCTCAGGATATTTTACCTTAAAATTCCGCCAGTTTCCTCCCGTGATGAATGTTTTTAACATATTCCACTGTGGGTCATTTTGAGGGAGAATCTGAATCGCATTTTCGTATTCAGTCAGGCGTTCTGCGGGCAGCGACCATTCTGTCATTTCTCTGTAACTGCAGTCAGGCAGGTAAAGTTTTTGAAGGGGTGTTACTTCATCATATGCTTCTGCGAGTGTAACGCACCGAATATCGTCTGCGTTTTCCAGAAGTGCATCAAAAAATTTTTCCAGCCATCCGTAACCGTAAACGTGCTGATGCGTTTCCGGCCAAGTACCAAATTTTTCGCCGTCATCACCAAAAACAAGAATGGCATGAGGATGCGTCTGCCGAATTTTTTGCATATACTGAATGCTCTCTTGTGGATCGTGGAATGGAATCCAGTACCGGAAATTTTCACTTCCTGGGAAAATACCCATTACGGCACCATCATCTTCTGTAACCACGTAACCGTAAAGCTGTTCGTCTTTCAGGCCCGCTTTTTTTAGATGAAAATCGTCGACGATCGTATATTCGATTCCCGCCGAGACGATATCCCGGACAAAAGAGGCTTCCCAGACACGTTCCGGCATCCACATTCCACGGATTTTCGCACCGAGACGTGAGGTAAGCCAGTTCGTAAAACGCTGAATCTGGCCGATTCTGTCTCGGGAAGGCAGCATTCCAAGAATAGCTTCATAATAAGTGCCGCCAAGAATTTCCACTCGTTCTTCCGCCACTAATTTCGCTAAACGGTCAAGATATTCTGGATGATTTATTTCCAGCCAGTCCATTAAACATCCACTATTATGCAGGGACATTTTAATAGATGCATATTTTGGTTGAGAAAAAACATCCAAAAACGGAAGGTAACTGTCTTGGTATGCCTGCTCGATCGTCCAGCCAAAATTACCCACTGGCTGGTGATTATGGATGGCGAGCACAAAACGTACAGGATCATTCTTTGTCATAATTTCTTTCGGAAAATAAAGTGTTTTACTGATTTTAATTAAATTTTTGTTTTTTATGGTATGTCTATAAACATTTCCCACCAGAGCTTAATTGGCAGACAAAGCAAAAAAGCAGAGAAATAAAATATATTATCGTACTTCGGAAATGGTTATTTTAGATTTATTTTTAGGATTAAATAAAATTTTTGGATTATGTAAGTATGGTTTTTTATTTTTCTGTAATATACGGGTTCTGCTTTTAAAATTTTTGTTTTATGTGGTTTTAAACTCTGATATTTTATAGTTTTCGCTAAAAATGTCAGGAAAGCGGAATTTTATAGTATATCGGATATAAAATTCGAAAAGCTATAAAAAATAGCAGATGTGTGTACTAATTTCTGTTTAATGCTGTTTTATATTCGGTGATGGAAATAATCAGAGTGGTACTTCTTTCTTCTGCAAAGAATATTAGCACAAAATGGATTAAATGGAATCGGGCATACGAAAATATAAATGATACTTTACAAAAATAATCACAGTATATTTTATGTGGAATGTCTATTTATTCAAGGATACCTGTGTAAATTTATTTGTGCAGGTATCCTTCGCTTTTTGTTTTATATGGTTACAGAAATGGTATTTTGTATTATCGTGGCATACTAACTAAAATATATGCGGAAAACGAAAATTATACTGGTTCCATATTAAATTTCTTTTTTGTGTGGCTCAGAAAGCAGGCATTTTCAGCGAAGCTAAATGCCGAAGAGGCAGAATTTTATAGCCTATCGGGTATTTAAAATGTATTAAGCGTCTATCTTTTTTTATGAAATTTTTATGTGAAAATTTTTTCTAAAAATGCAGAAGAAGTGCAGTCCGTCCTTACATTTTTCTTTTTGAGAGAGTATAATTTATTCCATATATACCTGATTCCACATTAAATTTCTGTTTTTTGCGCCTCAGAAAGCAGGCATTTTCAGCGAAGCTAAATGCCGAGGAAGCGGAATTTTATAGTGTATCGGGCATATATGATATTCTATAAAATTTAACTTTTCCAGCTTTTTTGTATTTTCAGAAAATGGTTACTTTTAGCCACATGCCGAACGAAATTTAAATGGAAATGCCTGTAAATTATAGGCTGGGAATAAACATAAAAAGCTTAATTATTTTTGTTGTTTACTGAATCTGAAGGAGTCTGCCTGATGAAACTTTTGAAAATCATGTTTTTACTTATTTTTTCTCTGATTTTTAATCTTATAATTTCAGGAGAATCCTGTTTTGTTGTGGCCAGTGATTCTGAGGTTTCTGTTTCATACCCGGTCGGTCTGGATGCCACGGTGATCGAGAAAGCGGTTTCTGGAATTTCAGAAGAAAAAATACTACAAATTATGGAAAAATTATGTGGAAAAGAATTTCTTGGGCGTGAATACGGAACCGAAACTGGGCGAAAGTCTGCGGAATATCTTGCCTCTGAGCTTCAGTCATATGGGTATACGCCGACGATAAATGAGGACGGTTTTTTTCAAAATATTCCGGAAGGGACGTATCGAACATGTCCTGAAGCAGGGCAAAATGTGATGGCTATTCTTCCTGGCAGTGATCCTCAGCTGGCCAAAAAATATATCGTTCTTTGTGCGCATTATGATCACCTGGGTTTTCGAGATGTGCCGATAAAAACGAAGCGTGAAAGTATTTTTCATTTTTTACCAGAAACGGTTTCAGATGAAAAAGATGGTGGGGCATCAGAGGACGTGGAGTCCAAAAAATCACGGCGCATTATTTATCCTGGAGCAGATGATAATGCGAGTAGTGTCACGGTTTTACTGAGTGTCGCGAAAGCTCTGAAAGAGTTACCTGTGACGCCTAAATATTCGATTCTCTTTCTTTTTTTTGATGGAGAGGAAAAAGGGTTACTTGGCTCTCGTTTTTGGATAACTCATCCCACGATTCCTCTGGAAGATGTGATACTGGCGATTAATTTGGATATGACAGGTCGGCTGGATAAACAGTCACGGCTATATATTTTTAGCACACGTACGGGAACGAAACTGAAAGACTGGTACCAGGAGAGTAACGATTCTTCGGAACCCCTGCAGTTAATTTTTCCCTGGAGTAATTTATTAAGAAGTGATCATGCGGTATTTGTTGGAAAGGGAATTCCAGCTTCCATGATGGCGACAGGTCTTTCTCCTGCGTATCATACTCCCGAAGATACAGTCGATAAAATAAACATACCGGGAATGAAACGAATCACTATTTTTCTTTGCAGAACGGTACTTCAGATGGCTTGTGCAGAATCTGAAATATCAGAGTATCGGAAAGAATGGTACCGAGAGAAATGCCCTGTGGAAGATGAAATGTCGGGTTTTTTTGATAAAAAGTGAGTTTCAGATAACAGGTGGTTTTATACCCGATACACTATAAAATTCCGCTTCACCGGCATTTAGCTTCGCTGAAAATACTTGGCTTTCAGAGCCGTAAAAAAACGGAAATTTAAAGTGGAGCCAGTATATAGTGCATCGGGTATATAATATATCGGTTTAAAATATCTGAAAAGTGAAAATTCATAATGCATCTGGTATAAACGGAGTGAAATTAGATGCCGGGAGAGGAGCTTTACCGAAGAAAATCTGAGAGAAATTTTAATTTATACCTGATACACTATAAAATTCCGCTTTCCTGGCATTTTGCTTCTCAGAAAATGCCTGCTTTCAGAGCCGCAAAAAACGGAAATTTAAAGTGGAACCAGTATAATTTATTTTATTTGTATCGGACCACGTGGGGTTTTTAGGTTAAACAGTCCGAAAATTTCAGACTGGGAGAGGCCCAATTTTTTCTGAGAAGGGCTGGTTCCACATATAATGGCTTCAAAAAGTTCACGTTTTTCCTGTAAAACTCGGTCGATACGTTCTTCGATCGTTCCCAGCATCAAAAATCGGGTGATGGTGACGGCTCCATTTACTCCGATTCGGTGTGCGCGATTAATCGCCTGATCTTCCACTGCGGGATTCCACCAGCGGTCAAAAAGGAATACGTAATTACAGAACTGGAGGTTTAAGCCCACGCTGCCCGCGCCGTAACTCATGAGTAAAACATGATGGTCCGGTGAATTACGAAACTGTTCGATTACGGCATCTCTTTTTGAAGAGGGGATTTTTCCATGATATTCCAGAGGTCCAAAACGTGCCAGAGATTTACTCAGGCGAAAAATGGTTTCCGTCCACTGGCTGAAAATAATCGCTTTCCGTCCGCTGGCGGCCACTTCTTCCAGGTCTGCCTCCAGTCGCTGTAATTTTGGACTTTCTCCCGTGTATGGGTCAAAATTACATATCTGTTTTAGACGTAATACCAGTTCAAAAACATGCTGGATGGTTACGGTATCTTCCATTTCCGACAGACGTAATGTTCCCTGGGATTCCGCCATTTTGTAAGTATTTTCTTGCTCTGGAGAAAGAGTTAAATTCGCGTCTCGATATAATCGGGGAGGCATGTCTTTTAGAACCAGATCTTTTGTTCTGCGTAAAACATAATCGTTTATCGCGCGGCTCATCACGCCGGGTTTCATATGACTGTGTAAATAACCGGGAGAAAGAAATTCGAAAATTCCGATTAAATCTTCAGAAGAATTCTCGATCGGTGTGCCCGTTAAGGCCCAGTTACGGTTACGTGAAATGGCTCGTGCTGCGATGGATGTGGCACTACTTCTGTTTTTGATTCGCTGTGATTCGTCCAGAATGACTAAATCGAAATGAATGGGTGCACCGTGATTTGGAGCATAAAATTCACGATCACGATTCAGAAGTTCATAATTCGCTATTTTTACTGGAATGTCAGATAAACTCCACTGCCAGGCTCGGCGTGTGGGGTCTCCTTCTATAATCATGACAGGGATTTCTGGTGCCCAGACTTCAAATTCTCTTTTCCAGTTATTTACCAGAGGTTTTGGGCATATTAACAAAATATTTCGTAAATCTCCATTTCTTAATAATAATCGGGCGGTGGTAATGGACTGCATGGTCTTCCCTAAACCCATTTCGTCGGCAAGAATCGCGGCAGAACGTGAATATAAGAAGGATACACCCTCCCACTGGTAATGGAACGGTTCAAAAGGAAAATGAAGATTATGATCTGAGTAAAGCTGTTCCAGCGGAGGCTGGAGCAGATAACGCAGGCGGTCCTCCAGCTTAATTAAATCACGTGGCGGCTGAATGCGTACAGGGGAATCTGTCGGTGTGGATTCCGGGGAGGAATCTTTTGTTGGTTTACTCAGATTTCGGTCTTCCTCAAATAAATTTTCAGAGAAAGGAATACGTTCAGAGGGAATTTCCATATCTGGAATGTTCTTCTCCGTTCTTTCTGGAGTGGAAACCGGTTTTTCTGGAGAAGAATATGACGTCTGTGGAAAAGAAATTTCTCCCTCGGAATTCATCTGTAAATCTGTTCGCTCTGACGGTATTTCGTTTTTATCGTCCAGTAAAAAATCATCTTCCCAAGAAAATCCGTCAGGGAAAAGTTCTTCAGATGAAAAAGAAGATATATCTGCGTCTGCTGAAGAAATTTTATTTTTGTCCTGGAATAACTCATGATTTTTTTCAGTTTCCGAGACGATAAAAAGCTGACCAGGAACGGCCGGCATGTTCAAAATTTGTTTTGCTGTTTTCAAAAAATTATCTGTCGGGGAAATAATAGAATCTGAACCATTTTCTTCTCCAAAAAGTGGTGGTGGGGAATTTGGCTGTTCTGTAAATTCTGGTAAGCATTTACACGGTACTGTGGCAGGTGGCGAAGATGGAATTTCAGAGGGAGAAGGAGGATTATTTTGCGTATTTATTTTTACTTTATTTTCCTCGTTAAAATTTTTGTCTGTTTTAATTTTCTTTTTTTCTTTAATTTGACATAATAAGTCCGGATTTCCAAAATAATAGCTCTGGACGCGAACATGAGGAGGTGAGATTCGTACTGTTAGCGCGACTGGCGGCGAAAAAGAGGCATCCATCTGATTTACATCAATTTTTGGAGGGCGGTTCAGCGCGACATTCCATCCCAGCGTAAGGATTTCCACACGCGGGAAAGAAGGGATAATCGAAAGTACTTCCGGTTTTGGGTTAAACATTTATTTAATAAAACAAAATTTTTTGATATGAAAATATGAAAAAAAACTGTGATTTCTGGTAAAGAAATCTGAAATATTATATACGGGTTTCCCTTTAAATTTCCGTGTTATGCGGATATGAAAGCTGGCATTTTCAGCGAAGCAAAATGCCTGTGAAGGGAAATTTTAGAGCGTATCGAGTATAAAATATTAATTTTTGATGATATAAATCAAAAACTTATGTAAATCCAGATATAAATTCCTAATTTTCGGGTTTCGCCATGCTAAAAAATGAAGGTACGCAGAGCACAGAAAGATATAATTTAAAGTAACATCATAATTATTATATCCGATACACTATAAATTTTCGTTTCCCCGGCATTTTGCTTCGCTGAAAATGCCTGTTTTCTGAGCCGCACAAAACGGAAATTTAAAATGGAACCAGTATATAAATCGGTATTCGGGACCGTAAAGCATGAAAAAGTTTTTTTGTTACGAAGAATTTTACTTAAATGAGAAAATTTGTGTGATATTTTATTGATTTTATGGAATTTTCATGGAGTTCGTCTGGACATAAGGCCAAGTCATGGATATAATTTAATTGTCTGTTTTCAATTTAAATTTCGAGATTCGTTTTTGTGCTCAAATTAATATTTAGGAAGTCACAGGAAATGGAAATTTAAGAAAAACAGAAGAGAATCGGAGTTTGTGCAAAAATTCTTTACATGTAATAATAGCATTATGAGTAAAATTTTAATAGAAGCATCTTCATTATGTAAGTATTATCATTCTTTTACGGCGGTGGAAGATGTAAGTTTTCAGATTTCCAGAGGGGAAGTTGTCGCATTTCTTGGGCCGAATGGAGCAGGAAAGAGCACCACCATGAAGATGTTAACAGGATTTTTAGCTCCCAGTTCTGGGCAGGCCAAGATTTCTGGTTATGATATGAACACAGATCGGCTGGAAGGTGCTAAAAGACTGGGTTATTTACCTGAGAATGGCCCGCTTTATCCGGATATGACGCCGCGTGCGCTGCTGCATTTTTTTGGTCTGGCACGGGGAATGAAAGGTGCTCGGCTGAGAAGTCGGATCGCGGATGTAGTGGAGTTATGTGATCTGAAAGCAGTGATTGAAAAGCCGATCGGAAAGCTTTCCCGAGGGTACCGGCAGCGTGTGGGAATGGCGCAGGTACTTTTGCATGAACCAGAAGTTTTGATTCTGGATGAGCCGACATCTGGTCTGGATCCGAATCAGATCGGGGAAGTTCGTGAGACCATTCGAAAATTGGGTCAGACAAAAACGATTTTACTTTCGACTCACATTTTACAGGAAGTGGAGGCCATGACATCTCGGGTTTTATTTATTAATGAAGGGCGTCTGATTTTTGATGGCCCGATTAAGGAGCTTACGGCGGGAAGAAATTTGGATGATGCATTTCATGAAATGACCTTTTCTCCTGTGGGAAACTGACCATCTGGCGTAATGTGTTCTGTTCAAAAGAAATCCGGAGTGTACACCACTTCTTACGCACTTATGAATGGTGTGTTTTTCATATTTTCTGATGGGGAATGCCCGGGTTATCTCGGACTGCTGGGAATGGACGTTAAAGATGGGTGGCGTTAATAAATCGGATTCGGCGTGATGCGTGGGTAAAGAATATGGAAATGAGAAGAGGGCAGGGTATTTAGAGAAGTGGGAATGAAAGATGGGGATTTATGTGGTGAGAATACGGGAGAGAGTAAAGCTGGTGCCGCTTTAATTTTATTTTTGCAGTTACGGAAGCAGGTATTTCAAGAATCGTGAAATGTCGGAGAGTGAAATTTTAGGTGTATTATACCCGATACACTCTAAAATTCCGCTTCCTCGGCATTTAGCTTCGATGAAAATGCCTGCTTTCTGAGCTGCAAAAAATGGGAATTTAAAGTGGAATCAGTATATTATTTATCGGCTAAACATTATTTTACTATATATGATATTATATGAATAGACAGATTGTTCACGCTATTTTTTGCAGGAATTTTTTCAGTTACTTTTCCAGTCCGACAGGTTACGTATTTATATGCGTTTTTGTCCTTTTAAGCACGTTCGCCGCATTTTGGAGTAATGCTTTTTTCGCGACGAATTTAGCGAATTTAGATCAGCTGACGCCGTTTTTCCCTTTTGTCATGCTGGTTTTTATTCCTGCCATTACCATGAGTATCTGGGCGGACGAGCGGCATCTGGGGACGGATGAATTAATTCTCACTCTGCCAGCACGTGATTTGGATGTCGTGGCGGGAAAATATCTTGCCTCACTGGCGATTTATTCCGTGGCGCTTATTTTTTCCGCGGTATGTAATTATTTTGTGCTGTCATGGTTAGGATCTCCGGATGCAGGGCTTTTCATTTCTACGTATCTTGGATACTGGCTGATCGGAGTGGCCATGCTGGCGATCGGCATGACGGCTTCTTTTTTGACGCCGAATCTTACGATCGCTTACATTTTAGGCGCGTTATTAAATGCTCCTTTTGTTTTTGCAGTTTATGCAGAGACGATCATGAATACAGAGTTAGCGCAGGCGGTAAAATACTGGAGTTTTGCCATGCGTTTTGAACCCTTCGGACGCGGAGTACTTTCCTTGGCGTCTGTTTTATATTTCTTTTCGATCGCTGTTTTAATGCTTTATTTCTGTGTAATTCTTATCGGACGGCGTCACTGGTATACAGGTCATGAGGGGCTTACTCGTGCGGTACATTTCTTTATTCGTGGAGTGGCGCTGGCGGTGATCGTAATCGCGGTCACTGTTTTGGGGAATCACTCCGATTTACAGTATGATATGACCAGTGAAGGACTAAATTCTCTTTGTCCGGACACCGTTCGATTATTGAAAGAACTGAAACCAGAGCATCCGGTGCATATTCATGCGTATATTAGTCCACAGGTGCCAGAGGATTATGTGCAGACGAAATATCATCTGGAAGCCATGCTTCATGAGATGCAGAAATATTCGGATGGGAATATTCAGGTAACGATTCATCATCTGGAACGTTTCACAGAGGAGGCGTTACAGGCGGAAAAGGATTTTGGTGTTTTACCGCAGCAGGTAAACGTTTTTGTCCGTGGAAATCTTGAAACGCGGTATATTTTCTTAGGAGTCGCGATGATTTCTGGTCTAAATCGGGATGTTACGCCTTTTCTGAACCGTGGGCTTTCTGTGGAATACGAATTATTGCGTTCTCTGTTAAGTGTTACGTCACAAAAGAGAAAGCGGATCGGGATTTTGAGGACGGACGCTCAGGTAATGGGAGGGTTTAATTCGGCGACGATGAAAGTGGATTCTCCGAGTTCGATCGTAACGGAATTACAGCGGTCATATGATGTGGTGGAGGTAAATGCCAGTGAAAAAATAGATGTTTCGTCTTTAGATGCACTGTTAGCGGTCCAGCCGTCCACGCTTCCTCCGGTGGAGATGACGAATTTCATTCAGGCCGTGCACAGTGGTTTACCCACGGCGATTTTTGAGGATCCGGCTCCGATATATTCAGACGTTACGCCATATGGGTATCCGCGCCGTCCGCCGTGGAATACGAATAATCCGCTGGTGGCGTTACAAAAAAATTTACCGCAGGGAAATATAGAGCCGCTGTGGAATATTTTGGGGATTTCCTTCCCAGGAAAGGAAGTGGTGGCGCAGCGATACACGCCGATTCCTCGGCTGGGAATGCTTCCGACGCAGTTTGTTTTTGTGGATAATCATGAAAAATCGAAAGAAAAGAAGGGCTTTTCTGAAACGCATCCGGTTACGAAAGGACTGAGGCAGGTGATGGTACCTTTTGGAGGATACTTTACTCCTGTGGCGCGAAAGAAAACGGATTCTTATCATTTTACTCCACTTCTTGCGGCGGCTACAAATTCTGGTTCTATAAAAGTGGAAGACATGTTTTATATTCCGGCCATGGGTTTTGCAGCGAATAACCTGAAAGCAGATGTTCAGATGGAGCCCACGAATAAGCGATATACGATTTCTGCAGAAATACTGAAGAAAGGTCAGGCGCTGGATCAGAAACAGGATGTGCATGTGATTTTGACGGCAGACGCGGATCTTCTTTTTGATTTATTCTTCCAGTTCAGGAAGCAGTCGGTTTCACAGGACGTGGATTTTGATAATGTTATTTTTGCGCTGAATGTGATAGATCGGCTGGCGAATGAAAATCGTTTTTTCACGATTCGGCAGCATCAGCCGATTCATCGGAAATTGGAGGCGATCGACCGAATTACTCAGGAAGCACAGAAGGAAACGGTGGCTCAGCAGAAAGTGCTCCAAGAAAAATTTACGAAAATGATCGAAACAGAGAAAAAGAAAATAGATGAGCAGCAGGTGCGATTACAAGAAAAATTGCAGTCAGGGGGAATCAGTCAGCGAGACGCGGAAGTTCAGATCATGTTATATATGGAAGATCGGATGAAGCGGATGGTGGCAGAGGAACTTCGTGCTCGTCAAGAAAAGGAAAGAGAGGAGCAGCTTCTGGAAACGGCGCTTCAGACTAAAATTTTACGTGCGCAGAATCAGTGTAAATTGATGGCGGTTATTTTGCCGCCTGTCTTACCGCTTTTTGTGGCGTGTGTTGTGTTTTTCCGGCGTCAGTGGAAGCAGAGAGAAGGGGTTTCCAGCAGGCGTTTACGTTAAGAAGAGTGGTCATGAAAGATTTCTGACGGATAATGTGAGGTCCGTCGGTATCTGTTTTATTTAGATTATATAATTATTTTCCATGAATGAAATAAAAAAAACACTTATTTTTGTTTTTGTAGCTCTGGTTTTAGTCGTTTCCGCATTTATTGTGACTCGGCCTGTGAAACAGGATTACACTCCGAATGTTATGATCGGAAAGGAACTTTTCCCTCAGTTAACAGATGCTCTGTCGGTAAATTCTTTGCAGATAATTCGTTATGACAAAAATAAAGGAACTATTATTCCTTTTGAGGTGCGGCAGGTCAATCATCGGTGGATTCTTCCGTCACATCAGAATTATCCTGCGGATGCGAAAGATCAGGTCGTGCGTGCTGCCACGAGTCTTATGGGGCTTCAGGTGATTAGTGTGGTGAGCGAAAATGTGTCGACACACAGTGATTTTGGAGTTTTAGCACCTGACCAGGATGCATTACGTTCTGGGGCAGTGGGTGTGGGAGAGCGCATCATCATGAAGGATGAAAAAGGGAATGTTCTGATGGATATGATCGTGGGAAAGGAAGTGGATCTTCAGCAGGGGAAACGGTATGTTCGCAGAACTGGACAAGACCCGGTATATACGGTGGAATTAGACACGAAACAGCTTTCGTCGGATTTTAGTGACTGGATCCAGCGAGACCTGATGCAGATTCAGCCGTGGGATATTAAGGCATTAAATGCGCTGGATTATTCTCTGGATGTCAGTACGCAGCAGCTGAGCTGGGAGGGGATTATTAAATTGGAATATGATGATATGAGTGATCCTGCATGGACGCTTATAAGTAATGAAATACCGGGTCCCTCGGGTGAAATGCGTAATCGGGGGATTCCTTCTGGAAAACGTCTGGATACGGAAAAGCTGGATGATTGTCGGAATGCGCTGGCGGATATGCGTATCGTGAATGTGGTGCGTAAGCCAGAGGGACTTTCCTCCCAGCTGAAAATTACTGGGAATTATGAATTTAATGAAGAGGACATGAATTCACTTCGTGAAAAAGGGTTTTATCTTTTAAGTTTTCCCACGGCAGGTGGGGGAACTGAAATGGCGTTACTGTCGAATGAAGGAGAAATTACTGTTACGACGAAAATGGGAATTCGGTACGTCCTGCGTTTCGGAAATGTGGCGGGAACCGGTGATATTTCCACGGAAAGTGATGCGCCTTTTGGGTTAAATCGCTATTTATTTATCGTCGCGGAACTGGATACGGATTCCATTCCAGAGCCTCATCTGCATGATCTTCCTGAAATTCCGGAAAATGTTTCGGACACTCAGCGTGCGCAGCTGGAAGCGCAGAGGCAGGCAGTTCAGAGTATGAATCAGGAAGAAACGGAGCGTTACGAAACGGCTGTGTCGGAAGCAAAAACCCGTGCCGATTTACTTAATGAACGTTTTGCACAGTGGTATTATGTGATTCCTGAATCCGTATATCAGGAAATTCGTCTGTCCCATCATTCTATTTTTACAGATGATACCGGTGAGGAGGGTCATGTGTGTGACGAAAATTGCACTCACGCTCACCATGATCATGCATCCGGAACGAGCGAAAGTAAAAAGGAAAAATCTGGCGCGGGGAACCAGGAAGCGGAAGGTGTTTCTGGAAGTGGAGTGATTTTACCCGAGGAAAAGACGCCAGAGGCAGAGGGCCGAACTGAAAGTGGGATGCATGCCGAGGAAGGTGAGAGTGTGCGAGAAGCGGGTCATGTGTGTGACGAAAATTGCACTCATGCTCACCATGATCATGCATCCGGAACGGGCGAAAGTAAAAAGGAAAAATCTGGAGTGAAGAATCTGGAAGCGGAAGGTGTTCCTGGAAGTGGAGTGATTTTACCCGGGGAAAAGACGCCAGAGGCAGAGGGCCGAACTGAAAGTGGGACGCATGCCGAGGAGGGTGAGAGTGTGATTTCGGAAGAAATTTCTGTTTCGGGTGCCCCGGTTTCGGAGAAAAAAATGACAGAGCAGGGAAGTCCTGTTTCTGGTGGAATTTTACAGGAGCTTTTTCAGGATGCTGCGAATACCAGTGTAACAGAGATGATAGAGCGTCATTCTGCGTCGGCGTCAGAGGATGCTGAGGAACAGAGGGAAGGAACCCACTCTGAAAAAACAGGAGAATGAAGTTTTAAAAAACATGAAACATGATGTTTTGATCGGTTTTGGCGCGAATCTTGGGGATGTGCAGAAAACACTCGTTCAGGCAGAAGCATATCTTTGTGAGTTACCTTTTACGGACGCTTTCTGTCGTGGCGAGTGTCTTTTTACTGTACCGGTGGGCGGAAATTCTCAGGACGCGAATTTCTTGAACACCGTTTTTAGGCTTAAAATCGCAGAAAATGTGACTCCGCATGATCTTCTCATCCACCTAAAAAAAATAGAAAAAATTCTTGGCAGGGAATCTCATTCTCGCTGGGAAGCAAGAAAAATTGATTTAGATTTACTGCTTTTTGACGAGCTGATTTTGGATGATTGGCCACAGCTGATGATTCCACATCCATTAATTCCGTGGCGGCGTTTTGTTCTGGATGCGGCCATTCACGTGGCGGGAGATATGATTCATGCTCCCACGGGGCTTACGTTAATAAATTTAGCAGAACATCTTTATGGTGCGGAGAATTTTTCTTTTACACTTTTTTCTCCAGAGGGGATTCCCTCTCAGACTCATTCTCTGCTGGTTAAACCCGATGAAACACCAGAGAATCTACAAAAATGTCTTTCTTCTGCACGACGTATGCATATTCCCGTACTCCAGTTACGTCAATTAATGAGAAACTCAGGAGAAATAGAAGACGGTACAGCGAAAAAACTTCTGGAGTTTATTACTGAAGACGTGCGCCGTGGGGCGAATCCTCATAATCGTATTATTTCAGACGCACTATAAATTTTCTTTTCTTGAGATTACGCTTCGCGGAAAAACTGGTTTTCTGGCCACAAGAAATGGAAATTTAGGTGGGTGGTGTCAGAACTCAGATATACTCATTTCATTTAAAATTTCGCAAAAGTTTTCACAAAACTTGCACGATAGAATAAATTATCACAATACACAAAACCGTTATCAAGGTGGGCAAAATGGAAAATTACAAATTATCTCAAGAAATTTTAGAAAACTTGCGCCGTGAGCACAAGAGAACCCGTGAAAAGTGGCTGGCAGACAGGATAAAAGCGGTTTTTCTGCTCGGAAGCGGCTGGGCCATCGGCGACGTGACAGAGGTGCTGATGGTTGACGAAAACACGGTGCGCAACTACTTTCAAAAATGGAAATCCGGCGGAATCGAGGCACTCAAACATCGTCCTTTGTGAGGTCATGCGGTCAGGCTCACCAACCTCTGAAAGAAAGAGCTCGGGAAGTGCCAGACGAAAATCTCTGCCCAAAAGTGGCTAAACTCCAGCGGCATGTTCTATACTGGTTCCACTTTAAATTTCCATTTTATGCGGCTCTAATGAACAGGCATTTTGCTTCGTGAAAAATATTCTGCTTCCAAAATCTCATAAAACGAAAATTGAAAGGAGAACCAGTTATTTTCGTTGTAAAAAAATAATAAAATGTGTGCCATATAGGCCCATACAATATCTACTCGAGTAGAAATTACAGCAAGAACAAAACAATCCGTCGTAGCGGAAACTTATATACCCGATACACTATAATTTTTCCTTTCTCCGCTTTTGTTCACTGAAAATGCTTGCTTCCAGAGCCGTACAAAATGGAAATTTAAAGGAAAACAGTAATTGCTCTCGACTAAATAATTATACCGATGGTTTGGAAAAAAACAAGGGTAAGGTTCCTCGTGTAACGTTAAAATTTTTCATTTCGCGATCGCGCATATTGAAACCAAACAGAATTCGATAAAGACGCAAGCGAAATTTTATCACCCTCTTCCGTAATTCCATGTTGGACTAGCCATAATCCTTTCAGCGCGATATGGTACGCACCGTTTGCGTCGGCATCCGCAGGAAGTTTATCGTTTGGATTTCCCGACGTCTGGAAAAATAGGCCTTTTTGTTCATTGTACGCAACCGGAGACAAAATGAAATCTTCGCCCGTCTGGGAGTTACTGTAGCGCATTTGAACGGTTAGTTTTAATAGTCCGTTGAGGCGTTTGAAGAAGGCGCTTTCTGTGCGTGATGTAATTGCTGCGCGTAAATCCGAGCCAGATTGAAAGTCAATTTTGTAATCCGTAAATAGTTTTTTTATCTGTTGGGTTACGTTAATACTTTCCGGAATCCATTGATTCGTGCGCTTATCTTTACGCCCCATTATTCGGTGCGTTCCGTATGTACATACCGTCCACGGTGACGACTCTGCGTCTGTGTGTTTGACGAAGTTTTTGTAGTCGAATTGAAATTCAAAATAATCGCGTCGGGAATTGTATCGTATTTTGTTCATATTACGGTACAATTCCTGTGCTTTTTCGACCTGGTCATGAAATTGGAGCAGATTGACGAAACCGGTCGTGGGATCAATTTTTGAGGTGTATCCCGCCGGGACGTAAAAGAGGAAACCGCACTGGCGTCCGATTTTATCGACTTGCTGGAGTTCGGGTGTCAGCTGGTAACCACGCCGTACGCCGCCGGGCTGGCCGGGCTTCCGATCTTTGAAAACTAAATAGTTGAGTTTTGAAATAAGCGCCAGCTCAAACTTCTGGTAAACCTGTTTTTCGACGTGAAATCGGCCGCGTTTGAATCCGAAGTTTAGATCTTCCATGACGACGATCGCGTTGTATTTTATCATTAACTGGATAATTTCATGGATGACTTGCGAAACATAACCCTCCTTCAGTTCGCGGATTTTCCCGATCGCTTGCCAGGATTTTCGTTTTTCATCTCGGTACTTCTGCTTCTCTGCCAGTAAACGTTCATAGTCCGTTTTTTGCTGATTCTCGCCGACGACGTTAAACGATTTCTGAATGACGATTTTCCCTTTTTGATTAATTAAAGTTAGGTAAATAAGGTTTCTTTCTCCACGGTCCAGGCCGATGATATGGACGTTAGGATTATCTTTGAGCACGTTCAAAACGTTAAAATTAAAACCAGAGAGGGATCTCGGTGCCTTAAAATTAATCTTGATTTTCACGTGGAATTGGAATTGGGGCATGGTGTAGCGGCGATCCTTGATGATGTCATATGGAACCGATCGGACACCGACGAGATTTCTGTTAATCAGATTGATCGCTTCGGGGCTAAGTTTGGTTTTAGAGATACGTTTATTGTAAAACGCGAGCAGTTCCGTATAAACATTTTCCGGAATCGGAGTTCGATCCGCGTCGTTAAGGCGTCGGTTGACCAGCTTTTGGCCAACTCGGTGAATTACCGGTTTATCGAGATTTGGACTGACCGGCCGAAAGAATAGCTCCGCCTGACCGTCGAGTTTAAAAATGACGTCGGAGAGATTTTCTTTCGAAAAGATCTGTTCCCAATATAATGTATGTAGATTTTTAGCACCTGTTGCGCCCGATGCGTAGTCTTTATTATAGATTTGGAATAAAAACAGCTTGCCTTCGTCGACCCACTGATCGATTTGTGCGGCGGAGACGTTTTTGAAGTCAATTTTATATCCCTGCTTTTCCACTTCATTATAAAAATCGCTTATATCTTTATAAGTTGACGTGTCGGAAAACTGGAAGTTGAATTTCGACCAGTCCGGGTGCTCTGCGATTTTTTCCTTGAAGAAATTGATTAGCCGATGACAGAATTTCAGGTTGAATGTATTCCCTTTCTTGTGCCGCCCCTTTTTGTATCCTTCCAAAATACTGGCAGGCGGATTGTACACTTGCAGGCCTTTGGCGGAAAAGAATACTTTGGGGAACATCTTGTTCGGACCAGGCAACAATTTGTAGACGATTTTCTGATACCTCGGTCCGCCCTGTTTGTCTAACAAATCTTGAGTTTTCGGTTTATTCCGCGCGTTGAGAATTCCCAGATAATATTTCCCGTCCCTGCGAAGCAGAATGCAGGTGTTGTCTTGTTCCTTGTTTTCATCCCAGCCGTTGGCCAGGGTCGGGTTCTCAAAATTCAGTTTGAACTTTTCGACTTCGGACACCTTTCTCGTCAGTGAACTGCGAACCTGATTGTACAGAGGCACAATATTATTCAGCGTTTGGTAAAGCGTGTCAAGCTGATTGTAAAAATTCAAATCGCGGTCGAGATCTGGCGGAACCACTAGCGTCTTTACTAAATGCAGCAGCTCTTGAACTGCGTCGAGATACTTCTTGACTCGCTCGACGTCGTCCGGCTGGCCGCGTAAGGGCGAGGTCGTTGAAAACTCTTTTGCAGCGACGGTTTGAAATTCACGATATGCCTCCAGAATCTGTTTGCGTAAAGCCGAAACGCCCGACCAAAATTTAAAGATGGAAATGGCGCCAGCGGAGACCGCGGGACCGGAAGCGTTGGTTTGCGTGGTTTCGTCGTCGGGGGTCAGTTCGTATCGGGAAATCAGTTCGTTAAGAAAAGCCAAAGAATAGAAATTCGCCTTTTCGATTTCGTTTACCTTTTTCTCGCGCAGCTTTTTGGTGTTCAGTGATTCACTGGCGCGAATCGCCTCGTCGGTAATCAGTGAACGCAGAATTGACCAGTTGCCAAACAGCGTATGTGAAATTTGCTGAACCGCGGAAGCTGGAACATGGAGACGTGTGGCGTCAAACGTTTTTAGACGTCCGAGCAAGTTGACAATTTCCTGAATCGTTTCTTTCGCATCAGAATGAAACGCCTTGACTGCGTTCAGCAGGGATTTATCGTCAGGAAACAGCTCGAAACTGAACGACTCGGACTTCCGATCAGAGAGAATCTGTTTGTACAGCTGCGTCATAAACGGGATTTTCTTATCCGGATTTTTTTGCCGCCAGAGATTGATTTTTTCGTTTATGCCTTGTTTTTTCTTTTTTCCCGCCCCCTCGGAAACGCCGGCGATGACGGTATTATAAAAGTCGATACCGTTTTGAGATAAAACCTGTCCAAAAAAATCGATAGAAAATAGATCTCGCAGCTGCCAATTTCCCAGACGATGATTTTGCTTTAGTTCCTTTTCAAGTTTTTTTAATTCTTCCGGGCACGCCTGCTGAAGCTGCTGAAAAATTTCTATATTGCCTAAAAACTTGGGGAAATTATCGTTGACGATTCGCCACGGAATGGAGACCGACGGTTTGTCGGGGGAATAGATATTGCGTCGGTTCTCGTGATAACCAGAAAAATAAGTGGTAAACCGGTCAAACGATTCGACCGCTTCCTGATCGGACTCGGAAATCGGGTGCGTCTGCCAAAACTGGGGCAGCAGCTCGGTAAATAATTCCTTCTTGTCGATTTTTTTGAAGGATTCATTCTCCGTGAATGCGTTTCCGATCACCTTACGAAACTCTTCCTGCAGTTTTTCCAATTTGTGCACCGTGGAATGGTCCTTTCGGTACGCCACGATCGCATCGGCCAGCTGTCGCCACTCCAGATCGGGAGCATGCGTAATCGGACCGGAAAGCACCTGCTCGATGATAAATCGATGAAAATCGTCGATCAGCAGTTTGACCTTCTTGTAATCCTCGTGCCGCTTTTCGTCTTGGGCGATAAGGTTTAGCTTGTCGATATGCTCGCGCGTCTTACCTTGAGGGAGCAGCTGAAATCGAAGAGTTCGGGAGATTGAATACTTCTTGTGGAAATCGTCGAAAATCGTCATCATGGCCCTCCTTTGGGTGAATGCGGGTTTTATAGTTTGTACGGTGGTTCACCTGAAAATTTTCATTAAAGTCGCGCAGAGTTTTGCTGACAATTTTAGTATACTCATTCCATTTTAAAATTTCGCAAAAGTTTTGCCAAAATTTGCACGATAGAATAAT
>JAUNBR010000080.1 GCA_030527015.1 Planctomycetia bacterium | reverse complement strand
ATCGTGCAAATTTTGACAAAACTTTTGCGAAATTTTAAATTGGAATGAGTATAAAGTGGAACCAGTATATATATTTCTGTAAAGGATTTCCGATCATGAAAAAATTTTTAAATATCTTTATTTCCTGTTTCTGCCTGGTAATTATGGGCACACTTAATTCATTTTTAACGATAACTCATGCACAAGAGACTCCACTTTCAGAAAAAGTAGAGACGAAACAGATGCTGGTTTCACCGCTTTCCATGCCCTCTGTCATCGGGAATAAACCTGCTAAAAAAACGGAAACATCACCTTTTGAAACAGTACAGGAAGCGAATCTTGTTAATCTCAGAAAACGAGAAAAATATCTTTGGGCGGATTCTTGGCTGTTTCAAGAAATCCCACGACTGGATGACACGGGAAAAATTCTCGCCGAGTCGGAAGAAGAAAAATCTTCTTTTTCGGCCGAGGAACGTATTAAAGGTTTTTTAAAAGTGGAAGAGTGGTACAAGAAAGCACCTGCCGACTTAAAGGGGAAATATATTTTTATTGATTTCGCGGCATCCTGGTGCCCGGTATGCCGCCGGGAAATCCCCATTCTGAATCACTGGCACGAAAAATATGGTGATGACTTGGTGGTTATTTCCATTTATGAAACCGGGCGAAAAGAAATAGACGTCATGCCCGGAAAATACCAGGGAAAAGATATTCAGTATTACGTGGGAATCGACACAAAACGCCGCTGCGCGAATGCTCTGGGTGTTTACGGCATCCCACACGCCGTGCTTCTGGAACCACAGTTCGGCGCGGTCATCTGGGAAGGCCTGCCCGTCCAGCCAGATTTTGAATTAACAGATAAAATTATAGACCGTGTTCTGGAAGTGGGAAAGAAATTAAAGAAAGAAGAAAATTTATAATTTCCACTGAAAATTATCGGACTCCACATTTTATATCTGGTAAACTATATATACCCGATGCACGATAAATTTCCACTTTCTTGGTATTTTGCTTCCCTGACAGCAGAAGGCTGGGTAAAAATGCCTGCATCCAGAAACGCACAAAACAGAAATTTAAAATGGAACCAGTATAAACTTACAGAAAAGCCGGTAAACCAGGATTTAAAATGCTCTTGGCTAAAATTCAAAAAATAAGTATAATTATATGATTTCTATTTTTGAACCGGTTCACTTTATTTCAGTTTTACTCCCAGTGCACTAATTCTCGCTTCTGCGACATTTTTATTTCCCTGCTCGCGAAAGTTCTGGGGAAAGTATCTGTAAAGTGATTATAGTGTAACGGATAAACTTATATTTTCCTGACATTTCATATAAACTGGCGGATGCATGAATTTTTTACGCATACTCAAAATTTCATTAAAATATAAATATTCATTAATTTTTAGCCTTTTAACTGCCCTGGGAGTGGGAATTCTCTGGGGAACGAATCTTAGTGCCGTTTATCCTTTCATGCAGCTGACATTTAGAGGAGAATCATTACAGACACAGCTGGAATCTCAGATCACAAGCAGCGAAGCACTCATAAAAACCCTTCAGGAACAGTATAAAGATCCATCATTACCAGAGCCGGAACGAAAAGCTCTCGGATATAAACTGATGAAGGAAGAATACGCTCTGAAGGGTTTTCGCTGGATTCAGCCCGCCGTTCTCATGCTTCCCTCTTCACCGGTAAAAACGATTTTTCTTTTATTAGTAACGTTACTGGCCTTCACTCTTTTAAAATCACTTTTTTTAATCGCGAATGTCATTTTTGTTGCCCGAGTCACTCAGCATACGATTTTAGATGTTCGCACAAAACTCCTTCAGAAATGTCTGGAGATGGACATGACGACATACTCCACGGAAGGAAATGCCACGCTCATAAGCCGAATGATGAATGACGTAAATGGAATTTCCGCAGGAATAGACAGTCTCCTGGGGAAACTGGTGCGAGAACCGATTAAAATGCTGGTCTGCCTGGGAATCGCGCTGTGGATCCACTGGCAGCTTTTTGTGATTACTTTACTGGTCGTCCCGTTAATTGGATGGATTATTTTAAAATTAGCAAAAAATATTAAGCGGTACAGTCACTTTATCATGCAGGAAGTGGCAAAATTATATAAAACACTGGAAGAAACCTTTTTCGGAATTAAAATTGTAAAGTGTTTTATGCTAGAATCTCATGAAACACAACAATTTTTAGAACGTGGGGAGACCGTATGCCGCGGCTCTATACGTGTCGCATTTTTTGATGCACTGGCAAAAGGGGTTATCGAATTTTCTGGAATTTTTATTGTATCCCTGGCTCTGTTTTTCGGTGCATGGATGGTTATTAGCGGTGGCACTCATATCATGGGAATCCCGCTGAGTTCCCGGCCTTTAACTTTTGAATGGCTGGTGATGTTTTATGTCGCGCTGCTGGGCGCAGCGGATCCAGCACGAAGAATGAGTGATATTTTCACATCCATTCAAAACGCGCTGGCGGCCAGTGATCGTGTCTGTGAAATGCTGGATGCGCCGATAAAAGTTCAGCAGCCACAAAATCCTGTAAAAATCATGCCACACGAAAAAGATATTATTTTTGATAATGTCAGTTACCATTACAGCGAAGATCGTCCGGTACTTAAAAATGTCTCTCTGCGTATACCTTTCGGGGAAACGGTGGCGATCGTTGGCCCGAATGGATGCGGGAAAAGTACACTAATAAATCTTATCCCACGCCTGGCAGATCCTTCCTCCGGACAGGTGCGTTTAGATGGAATTCCTCTGCCCGAAATTTCGCTGGAAGACCTGCGCAGTCAGATCGGAATCGTTTCCCAAGATGCGATTCTTTTTGATAACACGGTGATGAATAATATCCGCATGGGACGTCAAAACGCCACGGATGAAGAAGTAATAGACGCAGCAAAAAAAGCGTTCGCACATGAATTTATTGAATCCGTTCTCCCCCAGGGATACCATACTCCGTTAGGACCGCTGGGCGGACAACTTTCCGGCGGACAGAGACAGCGAATCGCACTGGCCCGAGTTATTTTACGGCAGCCACGAATTTTATTACTGGATGAGGCCACGAGCCAAATTGACTTGGAAAGTGAACGTTCCATTCAGAAAGCGCTTTCCGAATTTCACCATGGACGAACCGTGATTATCGTAACTCACCGTCTGGCATTATTAAATATCACCGACAGAATTATTGTCATGGGAAACGGAAACATCATTTCTTCCGGCACACACGACGAATTATTAAATCACTGTGAATTTTATCAGCAGCTTTATCAGTAAAGCACGGTCTCACTTCACGCGCGCCACCATGATTCGCTTCTGAAATAATATAATTTCCGCAGGGAAAACATTTCCCTGCTAAATCACGTTTTTTCTTCCGCTTCACACTCACCCGGACTTTCTTCACGCTCTGAAACGACAAAAAAGAAGCTCCATTTTCATTTCACGTCTCACGGCGTCCGGGTTTTCTTCACATTCTGAAACCACAAAAAAGGATTTCCGTTTCCGTTTTACGTCTCGCGGCGTCCGGGTTTTCTTCACGCTCTGAAACCAAAAAAAGGTTCCTGATTTATGATCTTATACCATATGTAAATCTTCCAGAATAACTCAAAAAATTTTGTTACTGAAGTTTCGCTAAATCTTCAAAAAACTGAGGATACGTTTTCGCGACGCACCCAGGATCATGAATCATTACATTCGGACGTTTTAACCCGGCCACAGCAAAACTCATCGCCATACGGTGATCTCCCCACGTTTCGATATTTACAGACGGAATATCCGCAGTAATCTCCCACTGCCACGTTTCGTCCGTTTTCTGCAGAGGGTGAACCGTTAAACCGTCTGAATATTCTTGGGTCGACACACCGAATTTTCGTAATTCCGTTACCAGCGCATGAATCCGATCCGTTTCTTTTAAACGCATATTCGCGACATTTCGAATCGTCGTGGGAGAGTCCGCAAAAAGAGCCACCACGGCCAGGGTCTGTGCGGTATCACTAATATGATGCATATCCACATCCACACCGTGAAGCGGTGAATCCGGATCACGTGAAACACGGATACTGTTTTGCATATAATGCACTTCACATCCCATTTTTTCCAGGCATTCACAAAACGCGACATCTCCCTGCAAGCTATTTTTTGAAAGATTCATCACGGTAACCTCACCGCCCAGAACCGCTGCTGCAGCGAAAAAATAACTCGCAGCAGAAGCATCTGGCTCAATCATATAATCACGGCCTGTATAAATCTGTCGGGGAGGCACAAGAAACTCCCAGCTCACCTTTTCTTCCGAACCTTTTCCTGTATGTATGGGCAGATCAGATTCCGCCATACAGTGAGTCTCGTTCTGCATATCCTGCGTTAAATCCACAGGAAAGACGTCCGCGCCAAAATCCTCCATCACAGAAATCGTCATTTCCACATACGGTCTGGAAACTAAATTCCCACGCACACGTAAAAGAGTCGGAGAATGGGCATACGCACAGGCCATAAGTAAACCACTTAAATACTGACTGGATGCGCTGCCCGCGATTTCTGTAATTCCTCCATGAAGTCCCGCAGCGCGAATATGCACCGGCGGACAGTCATTTCCATATACAGATGAAATATCCACTCCCAGTTTTTTCATGGCGTGAATCATATCACCCATGGGCCGCTGGCGCATCCGAGGAATACCATCCAGTAAAAAATCACCATGAAAAATACTCAGGATACCAGACAAAAATCGGAGGGAAGTACCACTATTTCCACAGAATATTTCCATCCGATTTTCCGGAATCTGTAAATTTCCTCCACACCCCTTCACAAAAACTTCCGATTCCTGAACATCATGCTGAAGTGTGATTCCTAAAAGACGTAACGCATCCATCATAATCCGAGTATCTTCGCTGTCCAAAACACCGCGCAGCACCGAATTCCCTTCCGCCAGAGCCGCGACTGGCAGCACTCTGTTCGTAATACTTTTAGACCCCGGCGGGGTTATCGTCGCGCGTATCGGACCTTTCGGCCGAATCTGTATCATCTCTGGATAATCCATCATGTTTTCTCCTTTATCTTTTTTGGGTTTTTGCTGTAAATTTATGTGATACGGCCATGCTCATATGATAAACGATGATTCTGTATATCTGATGCACTATAAATTTCCACTTCCCGAGCATTTTTACTTCCCTGCCCGCAGCAGACCTTTTTATACCCGATACACTATAAAATTCCGCTTCCCCGGCATTTTGCTGCATCAGGAATAAAAATGCCGAGAAAATGTAAGAATTTACAGAGCACTGGGAATAATCTCTCATTTTTTCTGAATCTCCTCCAGATATTTTTGAAGCAGCTGACGCCCCTTTTCCATCTGCCGTGAATAAATTTCTCGCAGAGAATCCATTTCCATTTTTTCACCTTTCTCTTTTTGTGTGAAATAAACACACAGTGTATATCCCAGAGCATACGTCGTACCCGCGACAGCCGCCATGGACGCGGCCGTTCCCACGACCGGAATAAATTTCAGTAATTCTTTTGCTGCCATACGTGAAAAATAACTTGCGCCGAACATCCCTGCCAGCTCCACCATACGTTTTCGATTCATGGGCTGCCCATAAACAGACGCCACATAATGAAACATTTTCGCCTGAATCGCAAGAATTGCCGGAGCCGCGACAAAAGGTACCGGCACCGCCGCCACACTTCCTGCCGCCAGAGAATATGCCAAAACATGATGTTTCGCAGCAGAACGTAATAAATCCATATCCTCCACTACAGAAATCGCGTTTTGAAGTCCCGGCAAAAAATATTCATCGATAATTCTCCATAAAGAATCCAGGCCATAATTCACATCAGAAAAACCATCTTCTTCCAGTGTAAAATCCACAGGCACAAAAATGGGATCCAAGAAATGAAAATACTCCCTCTGCGCCGCCAGCGAACGCCGAAGATTTTCCGGGATTTTTTCATCTTCCGGATTTTCGTAAGGATACGGCAAAATGTGATCACGAAATTCTGGTGGATACCCCTCATGAAGAGCCGTCTGAATCACAAGAAATCGCCATCCGGGATACTGTGCCTTTATGATACGTAACGGTTCTGCCAGACATTCCAGAGCCTGATCCATGGCCTTTACCACCACCAGTACACCATGCGCCAAAGACTGATGCGCTTTTATATCTTCCCTGGGATCATATTCCTTTTCACCCAGTCCACGAGTATCCAGAAAATATAAAATCGGATTTCCCTCTCCTCCATATGCGTACTGACGCGAAAATCGGGTACACGGCTTAAAACCGCTCCCCACCTCTGCCCGGGAATCTTTTGTCAGTGCATGAATAATAGACGTTTTCCCCGCCTGCGCTTTTCCAAAAAGCCATAATACCGGCGGAACATATACTGCCGATTCATCTGGAATATCCATTCCCTCCTCTTTTTTTCCCGCACCCTGCTCCGACAACCATTTTTTTACATTTTCTTTCGTTTTTTTCCATACTTCCATTTTTATATCCGATACACTTTACAACTTTTCTTTCATTTTAAGTTTTACATGTCCCTGACTGCAGGATTTCCCGCCATGCCTGATGCTGGAAGAAAAACATACTGCTGCGATTCTTCTTTATACTGACACTCCTTTAAATTTCCGTTTCGTGCGGATCTTAAAGCAGGCATTTTCAGCGAAACAAAAAACCAGAGAAGCGGAATTATATAATGCACCGGGTATAAAACACCGGAAAGCAAAATTTCATAGTGCACCGAGCATATAACCCTTTTTAACTTTCCAGTGAACGGTACACCGAATTACGCTGAACTGGACGTCTCCCCGCTTCCTTAATCAGACGCCGAATTTCTTCCACCGACAAAAATTCAGGAGTGTCGCTTCCCGCGTCATGATGAATTTTTTCCTGACGTACCGTGCCGTCCAAATCATCTGCTCCATATGCCAGAGCCACCTGCGCCGTCCGAACACCCAGTGAAATCCAGTACGCCTTTATGTGTGGAATATTATCTAAAATTAACCGTGCCGCGGCCACCATCCGTAAATCCTCCTCAGCAGAAGGGCTCTCCTTCACACGATCCGCCAGAGCCGTATTCTTCGGATGAAATGCCAGCGGAACGAAAGCCATAAAGCCACCTGTTTCATCCTGTAAATCACGCAGCTTCAGTAAATGATCCACCCGATCACACATCCGTTCCACGTGCCCATAAAGAATCGTCGCCGTGGAGGGAATTCCCAGCTGGTGCGCTTTCCTGTGCACATCCAGCCAGACCTCACTCATGGGCTTTTTCGCACAAATCTTTTCACGCACAGAATCCACCAGGATTTCTGCACCACCACCAGGAATCGTCTCCAGACCTACCGATTTTAACTCTTCCAAAATTTCAGTCACATCTTGACCCGATTCTTCTGCCATCCACGCGATTTCCACCGCCGTAAATGCCTTTATCTTCAGTTTCGGAAATGCCACATGAACCTGCCGCACCACGTCCACATACCACTTCCACGAAATACTCGGATCCACTCCGCTGACGATATGCACCTCCGTACATTTCTCTCTGCTGGCCTGCTCTACTTTTTTTAGCACTTCTTCCACCGACAGCCGATACGCCCTGCTCTGATGAGCATCACAGCTAAACGCACACAGCCCACACCGATATTTACAGACATTCGTCAGATTTATATGCAGATTCACATTATAAAAAACCGCATCCCCGGAAACTTCCCGCCGCCGTGCGTCCGCCAACTGACCCAGCGCATGAAGATTCCACTTTTCCGGATCAAAAAAATGAATCGCCGATTCTCTCGAATAACGTTCCATACTTCCATTCTCCTATTATATACTGTTTCCACTTTAAATTTCCATTTTGCGCGGCTCAGAAAGCAGGCATTTTTAGCGAAGCAAAACACCAGAGAAACAGAAATTTATAGTGGTTCGGGTATTAAAAAAATTTTCTTTATAGTACATCTCAGACAAAAGCGAAAAAACCATTATTTTTCTTCACTCTCAAAAAGCCATCCAGAAAGATACCTTTCACCAGAATCAGGAAAAAGAGTCACGATTTTTTTCCCCGCGAACTCTGCCCGTTTCCCCACTTCCAGAGCAGCATAAAGTGCCGCACCAGAAGAAATCCCCACCAAAAGTCCTTCTTCCCTGGCCGCCATTCTCGCCGTATACCCCGCAGCCTCTGACGTAACGGGAAGCACCTCATCCAAAATGGAAACATTCAAAATTTTCGGAATAAATCCTGCTCCGATTCCCTGTATTTTATGAGCTGCAGGATGCCCTCCCGAAAGTACCGCTGACTCTGCAGGTTCCACCGCCACGATATGAATTCCCGGATTTCTCTCTTTCAAAAACTCACCGACTCCCGTCAGCGTGCCGCCTGTACCGACAGTCGCGACAAAAACATCTATTTCCCCTTTCATGGCCTCCCATATTTCCACGGCAGTCGTCTTCTTATGAATGGCCGGATTCACTGGGTTTTCGAACTGCTGCGGCATAAACGCACCCGGAATTTCCGCCACGATTTCCTCCGCTTTCCGAATCGCGCCCAGCATCCCTTCCTTTCCAGGCGTTAACACCAGCTCCGTTCCATACGCAGCTAAAAGTTTACGCCGCTCCACACTCATCGTCTCAGGCATGGTTAAAATCAGCCGATAACCATACACCGCCGAAACCAGAGCCAGACCGATTCCTGTATTTCCGCTGGTCGGCTCCACGATCACACCCCCCGGCAGCAAAATACCGCGCCTCCGTGCATCTTCGATCATCGCCACCGCCACCCGATCTTTTACGCTTCCCGCCGGATTAAAGGACTCCACTTTCGCGTATATCTCTGCGTTTCCCGAATTCAGTTTTTTTATCGCCACCACCGGAGTATGTCCGATTCCTTCCAAAATATTTTTCATAAAATTTAATGCCATTTTTTCTTCTCGTTCTTATCCTTCTGACTTTTTATTCTCTCCAATTTATAGCCGATACACCATATACTGGTTCCACATGAAATTTCCGTTTTGTGCCGCTCTGAAAACAGGTATTTTCAGCGGAGCAAAATGCCGAGGAAGCGGAATTTTATAGTGCATCAGGTATATCATCCTTTCATCCGTCATTTTCATTCATAAACATAATATACCACATTTAAAATAATTTGGCACCCGACACTCTCAAAATTTCTCTTTCTCGACATTTTTAACGAAGTATACTGGCTTTATTTTATACTGTTTCTCTTTTAAATTTCCGTTTTATGTGGCTCTGAAAGCCAGGTATTTTCAGCGAAACAAAATACCTCAGAAGTGGAATTTTATAGTGCATCAGGTATAAAATTCACACTGCGCCCTTTCCTTTTATTTCCACACGGCCTCCGATATAAAAACAGACGCATTCCCACACCACATATCTTCGGAAAAAACTTTAACTTTCCTCAGAAAATCCCTTTTCCCACACACTTTATTCCATGAATCATCACTTTTCATTTTTCATCTTTTTACACACACTTTTCACTTCCGTTACTCTGCTGTACGACGTGAATTTTTCAAAATAATCACAGCCACAGGCACGAGAATCATACAAAATCCCAGCACTTCCCTGGCCGTAAAAGTCCGGCTCCAGAGAATCATCTCCAGACCGGCCGCATAAACCACCTGCAGTAATCCCACGACAGAAATTTTTGTCGCCACACCACGTTTATAGGCTTTCGTTATACCGATCTGCCCCACCGCTCCGGTTAATCCGACACTTAACAGCAGTATTCCGTCAGGAAAAATTCGAAAGTTTTCAGAAAATGCCGCAGGGGTTACTCCACACGTAAATAGACAAAAAATAAACAAAATAACAGAACCCCAAAACGAAAAATGCATCACGATCATTAATGACGGCACCTCTTTTAATGTATTTAAATTCATAAACGCCACCGCCATAAAAAACGCCGTCAGAGCGGATGCCGCCACTCCCAGTATTTCCACCAGATTCGCCGCCGCAAATCGTGGCTGATGCACGATGATAACGCCAATCATACAACAAAAAATCGCCACACCTATCTGCCAGCTCGGCACGACACGATATATCATCCACGTAAGCATCACGATCCACACCGGCGCGGTATTAAAAAGTGTCGTCGCGTCCGAAACAGGAATATGGGTCAAAGCAAAAAATGTACAGAGCGCGCCACTCACTCCCCCCAGCGTCCGCCCCCAAAGATTCCAGGATGCATGAAATGGAAAACAAATTCCCGCCATACGTGAAATCGGCAGCATTACCAAAAACATACTAAACATCCGAATAAACGCCACCATCTGCCACGGACAGCTTTCACTCCGCCCCACCTGATGCGTCAAAATCCCCATCACGGCCATCATAAACGTTCCAAAACACATCCATAAATACGGTGACATCTTTATTCCCAACTCTACTTACTCGGCCTTACCTTATACTGGTTCCATTTTAAATTTCCGTTTCCTGACGCTCTGCACACAGGCATCTTCCGTCCAGCCTAAAGCCGGAAAATGCACAAAATACAGAGAAAACGGAAATTCATAGTGCATCGGGTATAAAATCCCCTTTCGACACTTTCTGACGGACATAAACCACTTTCTTTTCCCCTTTCACCCATCTTTTCCTGACAAGAATCTTACACCATATCACTTTCTTCTTTTTTGCATACCCCCGGCGATTTTATAGTGGTTCCATTTTAAATTTCCGTTCTGTACCGCTCTGAAAGCAGATATTTTCAGCGAAGCATAATACCAGAAAAAGGGAATTTTATAGTGTATCGTGTACAGAAACATACATTTTTCCATTTTTATCCCTTCATTTTTCTTTACTTCTTAAATTTACTTACTCCATACACTCTTTTTATCCGAAAACGATATATTTTTTCGTATTCAAAACATCTCGCGTACATAAAACATTTCATGATATGTTCGCGTAAACATAATTTCAGATAACAAAAAACACAAAATTTAACTTTTAAAACAGAAAACCATATAAAAATTTTTGTTTTTTTTCTTTTTTTACTCCAAAACTCTTTCCGAAAACGTAAAAATAACGAGTTCCTATAATTCTCACAGAAATTTACAAGAAAACCTGATGGAAAACTTATCGGGTCTTGACGCACAGGACACAAAAAGATAAAATATATTCATATTTTGTGGCGAAAACATCTCGATTTCATTCCAAAATTCCCTTTTATACCTGATATAACTATAAAATTTCTGTTCACCAGCCCGCAGTCAGGCATTTTGTTTCGCTGAAAATGCCGAAGAAGCAGAATTTTATAATATATCGGAAATAAAAAAATATTAAGGTGCATCGGGCACAGTATGTATTCCAGTATTTAGCCTGAAAGCGGGAACAAAAGTATTTTATCACCCCGCCAGCAGGCAAAAAAACAGACTGAGCCGCGTTCAGAACCATTTTTATGAATATTTTATAATAAACAGTTTTTCCTGTCCAAAAAAGAGTTTTTTACATTTTTGTTGCCAGAAAATAAAATTTTCATGTGGCAAAAAATGGAGCTTTCCCCTTCACATAAATTTCCCTGCTTTCAGAAAATCAGGTGCCGAATGAAACATTCCTTCACTTCCAATTCCCGATCCGGTTTCACCCTAATCGAAATGCTCGTCGTCATTACCATCATGGGCATCCTTATGTCATTACTGATGCCCGCAATTAACGGTATCCGAAATAATGCTCGACACACGCAGTGCGTAAATAATATGAAGCAGGTCTCTACAGCCGTTTATGATTATAATGCACACAATCTAAAATATCCTTATTATCGAGAAAAATTTAGTGACGTAAATTCTAACTGGATTATTTCTATTCTCCAGAGTCTTGGGGAACGCGCCATGGCGGAAGCATGGACGAATAATGGAGAGATAAATCAAAAAACCGGAAACATTTCTTGCCTGCGCTGCCCGGCGAATCCGCTGATAGCGAAACCCACTAATGGTATTTACGCGAATTCATATGTCGCAAATTGTGGTCTGGAGGGAATGACCGACAAAAATAACATGGCGGACTGTGGTGTTTTTGTAGATGGCACGACAGGTCAGCGTGTCCAGAGAAATTCTTTAGAACGAATCGCCAGTCTGGACGGTACCTCTTATACCGTCGCGGTGGCAGAAAATAATCAGGCTGGGGTCTGGGTTTCAGAATCAGCGGTCGCTGCAACAGAACCTTACCAAATTGGCGTTATGTGGGTAAAATCACCCAGTGACTGCCACCAATTTAACCGATGTAATAACGTAACCACAATTAGTGCCGAATACGCACGACCTTCCAGCCATCATGAAGGTGGCGCAAATATCGCTTTTTGTGATAATCATGTTTCTTTCGTTAATAATAGTATCAGTTACACCACATACTGTCAGATCATGGCTCCAAATGACGCAAAAGCTGCCTCCATCAGTGGAAAAAGTGAGCTGACAGATCCCTTAAAAACGACAGAAGTAGGACCTTAAAATCACACCTCATTTCTTGTTTTGACATAAAATTATTCATATACCATATTAATATTATACACGCCCAATATACGACTAATTTTCGTTCTCGACGCATTTTTTGCTGAAATATCCTTTTTAGTGGCTCACAAAACGGTATTTAACGAAAATCGGGTTATAATTTTTGGGGTTCATCCGGAAAGGGAAACACATGCTTTCGAAATATTTTAATGATCGTCGCCCGGCAGGGTTTACTCTGGTAGAGCTTTTGGTCGTTATGACCATTATTAGCGTCCTTATGTCATTAATCATGTCTGGCATTATTAATGTTCGTCAGACCGCGCTACGAAGCAGATGCACGAATAATCAAAAAGAATTGGCTCTGGCCATTTTAAGTTATGAAATATCAAAAACGCATCTTCCTTACTGGAATCGACTAAAAAGCAGTACAAATTATAGCTGGGTTTCTCAGGTCTTAGAACAGCTCGGGGAAGGAAAATTGGCCACTTTATATGACGAAAACCGACTCGATCCGAATGTCAGTAAAATTACTTTAGTCCCATTACCTATCGTTAAATGCCCGGCCGGGGACGCGACTCAGACTGGCCTCAGTTACGTGGTAAATTGTGGCTCGGAAAAAACACAGGGACACACCAGCGGCACTTCAGGTGGCACGAACAGACCGACAGCAGCGGTAATCGGTTCTGGTTTATTCTTTAAATATTTTTCGGATGCCTCACAGAATTATAAATCCACCACTTCTTCCATTAAAGACGGGGCTTCTAACACTATTATGCTTACCGAGTCTTTATATAAACATGGAAAACTAAATACGGAATGGGCAAAAACAGCGAATGCCGTCACGAAAGTCGGACTTCTCTGGAATACCTCTCTGGAAGACAAAAATGAAAAAACACCGAATAATTATCAAAAAAATCTGTCCTATTTTGCTGACAGTAACCATGCAAATACTGATATTTATGCTTTCGCCGATAATTCAGTCCGTTCTATTAATAAACGAATTTATTATCGGACATACAGCAGTTTAATGGCGCCTAACGATAAAGATGCCGGTATCCCCGAGAGTCTGGAAGTGGATCCTAATTTAGAATAACACACTATTTTCATTTCTTTTTTTTCATTTTCCTCTAAATTTTATATAAAATTTTTAATTCTGAAAAAGAGTGTGGTTTTTCATAAATCATACTCTTTTTTTGTGAAGATTTTTTATTTTATGCATTTACCATACTTCCTTTTCCGCTCTTACATCTTTTTGGAAGCAGTAAATCATAAAAAGTTTTCTTTTATCATTCTAAAAATTTTTTATTTCTTACATTTTTTTAAGAAAATCCCCAAAATTATATTTCCATCTCTTTTTTTTTGTCTCAAAAAAGTTTATGATAAAGGAAATAATGATTTACTTTAAATTACATTTTTCCACAGAATTTCACAGACAGATTTTTTTCGTGTTTCTTCCCCAAAAAAGGAGAACTGATTATGCGTTAAAGATATACAGCTTTCACCTCAAATTTCTGTTTTGTGTAACTTGCGAACAATCATTTTAAATTTTTTGCAAAATAATGAAGTATACTCTGATTCTCCTTTAAATTTTCGTTTTGTGCAGCTCTGAAGCCGACATTTTTAATGAAGCAAAAATACTGGCCTGCCTGTCGGCGGACAGGGAAAGCGAAATTTTATCGTACATCGGATATAAATGGTTGGCCGACTTTTTGAGGGGAACACTTCAAACTTCGGTCATACCGAGGTATATTCTAGTTTTCCTATTTTTTCATTTAATTAGAAGGGCGTATTATGTCTCAAAAATGTCACATCGTATTTTTAAGAACGTTTTTTTGTAGTCTCATTCTCTGTACATCTTTCATTACTCCCTCTGCAGGTCAGATGATGAGACCCATGGCGAATACTTCTAAAATACCTGTTCAAGATTTAGAATCCACATTTTCTGCCATGATGCCGAGAGGGAAAAATTATGTACTTAAAGTTAATTTGCCCAGCGGGGAAATCTGGCAGTGTCTGGTTACTCCACAGAGTCAAGTTGTGGCGCGTGGAACGGCCTCAAAAGATTTATTGAAAAAAGGCACTTATATTTCAGTAACGGGAACATTAAAACTTAAAAATGCCACTTTTGAGGAACCTGTTTCAGAAGTTACGATTTTTTCTCCCAGTAAACAGGCGTTAAATCGTAAGCCTGGAGTTTATCCTTCCTGGAACGCACCAAAATTATATGTTTCTCCACAAGAAATGATGGGAAATCATTTTCTCCGTCCCGGCGGAGCACAGCCGGGAAATGATATTAACTCCGGACCGAATATTCTGCAGCAGGATGACGAAGAAAATGGAAAAAAGCCGAAAATCCCGGAAACTGTCGACGTAACGGTACGGGGAATGATTACGAACATACAAAAATCCGGTACCGTAACACTCGGAGTCCGGCATCCATTAATTAAAGGTTCTGTCAAAATAAAACTGGAAGAAGACGTAACCGTGAATGCCATTCTTGGTGGTTCACAGGCTCTCATGTTTCTTCGTGAGGGAGATACGATAACTCTCACTGGCACGCAGAGTAATGCTGGAATGAAGTCCATGGAAGCTCAGTTCGTCGACATTCAGTATGCCGCCACGCTGGAACCTCTGGGGAAAAAGAAAAAAACTTCCTCCAAAAAAGAGGATTCTGATGATGAAGATAAGACGGAAACCGAGTCTCAAGATGCGAAACCTTCCAAAAAGTCTCAAAAGAAATAAATTTATGTTTTTTTCGTATTTTCTGTAACCTTCTGGACTTTCCTGCAAAATATGTTAATATAACAGAAAATTTCAGAAAACACTGTCAGTAAACCTGTATTTTCAAAATTATTTGTAGCATTATTCACTATTTATACTGATTTTCCTTTAAATTTCCGTTTTGTGCGGCTCTGAAAGCAGGCATTTTTAATGAAACAAAAATGCCGGAAAACGGAATTTTATCATGTATCGGGTATAAATTCTTAACAGTTCATCACCATATTTGCGTTTTTTTGAAAAACTGCATAAAACGCATGGGAAAGGAAATTCAAAAATGAAACGTTTTACCCTATTTTGCATACTTTCGGTAATGGTATGTATTTTTTCATATTTTACCGAAGCATTACATGCACAAAACACATTAACCTCTCCGATCGAAACAGCAGATTTAGACCAAGATGCCGTTCTCAGCATTTCCAGTTTTGGGGACGTTAAAAATGTTGTGAATGGCATAATGAAAAAAATGGCGATTCCCGGGATTCCCGAGGATATTTTGGGTGAAGAAAACCCAAATATTCCGAAAGGTCTTTCCGATTCTGGTCCGATCGGTATCATCGTAAAAGGCACGAAAGGCCCCATTCCCTCCCTCACTGGTTTTATTCCAGTCACAGAAGATGCTTCACTGGATTCCATTACCGAAATGTTTTCTTTCCTGATGGGACTTAATCCAAAAATTGAAGAGAACCATTTTCTTTTCTCCACCACGCCAGATACTGAAGTTCCAGACGCATCCGTTTTGGGAGGGTTAAACGAACGTTATTTAGTTGCATTTCAGCTTTCCGTCTCTAAACTGGCTCCGTTTATTCCTCTGCTGGCTGCACAAGCTGGGCCAGAGGTGGATATGAAGGCGATTCAGACTCTGCTTAAAGAAACCAAAACGATTTTAGTCGGACTGGGTACAGACAAAAGCTCTGGTGACTTGTTCCTGGATCTGGCCATGAACCCCACTCCGGATTCTGATACAGAAAAACGTATGGCAAAAATGGCCACGTTAAAATCAAAAGTCGCAGGTTTTTATGATCCAGAATTCATGGCAGGTTTCCAAGGCACTTTTTTACTCACGTCGGATGTCGCCAAAAATATGATTCAGGCCATTAATGACGATAATACGATCGAAGATGAATTGCGCGAAATTTTAATTGGCACCATTAAATCTGGAAAAATTGACGTGGCCTTTTCCTTTAACTTAAAGTATGATGACGCAAAAAAAGAAAAAGGGATCGGTTTCGCGGCGGTTTCTATTCATGACGGCTCTCTGGTCAAAAAATTCATCGAAACGAAAGGTGAAAGTGGAGACTGGGAAGTAGAGATGGATTTTGCCACCGTCGGGAAAGGAATTAAAGCTCACCGTGTAACGCTGGAAACTGGCACGGAATGTGTCGTCGGACTGTCCAAAAAGTTTTGTTTTGTAGCTTTCGGGAATGAGGATAATTTAGCCGTTCTGAAAGAAAAAATTAAGGAAACGCTAAATGCGCCGGATCCCAAAACCACATTACAGGGGCATTATGATCTGGGGAAACTGCCACAGGAAATTTCCTCTGAATTAAAAGGAAAAATAACGATTTCTGCGCTTACTTCAGAAAATAATAGTTCTGCCAGGATTTATATTCCTCAGGACGCGCTCATTTCCCTTTATCATACCCTCATGAGCACCATGTCACACATGGGTGATGACATAAATATCGATTTAAATGAAAACGATTTAAATATGACGGATGTTAACATGATAGATGTAACTGTCGAGGAATCAGATGCTGAGGAATCAGACGATAGTTTCACGCTGACCCCATACGAAGAATAAGACCAAGAAGTAAACCGCGCATGAAAGAGGAATGGGTCTGTTCATTTTCCCGACATGTAATATACCCGATACATTATAAAATTCCGCTTCACCGGCTTTTTTGCTTCGCTGAAAAAGCCTGCTTTTAGAGCCGCACAAAACGAAATTTTAAATTGGAACCAGTATAAATTTCACTTCCTCTTTTTTCACCGTTCAGTTTCCGGTTTCTGTTCCTCATACGGAACAGACCGGCTTCTGGGTTAATAATTTTTACTTTTACGCCCGATATACACACTATCATTTTTGCTTTCCAGGTACTTTTATACCTGATGCACGATAAATTTCCGCTTTCCCGGCATTTTTGCTTCGCCGAAAATGCCTGCTTTCAGAGTCACACAAAATGGAATTTTAAAGTGAAATCAGTATATACCTGATGCACGATAAATTTCCGCTTTCCCGGCATTTTTGCTTCGCTGAAAATGCCTGCTTTCAGAGTCACACAAAATGGAATTTTAAAGTGAAATCAGTATATACCTGATGCACGATAAATTTCCGCTTTCCCGGCATTTTTGCTTCGCTGAAAATGCCTGCTTTCAGAGACACACAAAATGGAATTTTAAAGTGGAATCAGTATATACCTGATGCACGATAACGTTCTATTTTCTCTGTCTGCCGACAGGCTGGTGGGCATTTTTGCTTCCTAAAATGCGGCTTTCAGAGCCGTATAAAACGGAAATTGAAAGGAAAATTAGGAAACGGCGGATAATGTTTCATTTATTTCGTGGAATTTCCCGAGGCAAGAATGGATACTGGCGGAACCACGCATGAAAAATGAAAGTGCTTCCCGGCCTTCATGGACGTGACCACAAAATGTGTATCCCCGTATAATACACCGAAGTGCCTAAAACGAGAGCCCAGAGCGTTCTGTATACCCGGATACACTATCAATTTTTGTTTCACCGGCATTTAGTTTCGCTGAAAATGCCTGTTTAAAGAGCCACATAAAACGGAAAATTAAAGTGGAACCAGTATAACGAAATTTGGCCTCCACCTTTTTATTCACCATTTACTGTAAAAAATAAGAACTTTATCTATTTCCTATAATATTATGTCCGACGCATCATATACTGACATCACGTAAATTTAAATTTCACGCCTTCCGCCAGGCATTTTATACCCGAAGCACGATAAATTTCCGTTTCCCGGTATTTTTGCTTCGCCGAAAATGCCTGCTTTCAGAACCACACAAAACAAAAATTTAAGGGGAACCTGTATAATCCCCGATCACTATTTTTTTGCTGAAAATATCTGCTTTTATGACCGCGCGAAAAACGGAAATTGAAAGTATACTCATTCCAATTTAAAATTTCGCAAAAGTTTTGTCAAAATTTGCACG
>JAUNBR010000079.1 GCA_030527015.1 Planctomycetia bacterium | reverse complement strand
TATGAAACGTGAGAATATTCATTTCCGAAAATGAAGGACAGACCATGCGTTTTTTATACTCTCAGCGCAAGTTTTCCAAAATTTCCTGCGATTCGTGATAATGATTCTGTCATACAAAATTTTCAAAAACTTTTGCGAAATTCTAAAATGGAATGAGCATCAATAACCTCTGTAAAAAAGTGAAAGGAAGTATCGCTATGGATAAAATTCGAGTAATTTTATTTCTTTTTTTTGTTTCTATTGTTTCGGGTTGCTTTACTGCTGAGGAATCGTCCGGCAGGATAGAAGACCTTCCTGCGGAGGAACAAAAAGAAATGAAAGAGCGTGTAGAGCGTTTATATCATGTTGCCCAATCTGGGGACACAAATATGGTAAAGGAGCTTTTGGCACAGGGAGTACTCGTGAACACACCCTGTGAGTACGACAAAACTGCACTGCATGTGGCGGCGGAGAATAATCACCCCGAAATCTGCCGTTTGTTGTTGGATGCAGGAGCGCTGGCAAGGCCTACGAAAACGGGTAAAAAACAGCATTTGAACCCACCGCTTATGGACCAGGACGGCATGACACCAGCGGACTACGGTGTCTTCCACGTGGAAGTTTTGAAAGTCTTTCTCGACGCCGGTGTTCCGTTGGAATCGCGCGGTTACATGGGACTGACGTTGCTGCAAGTGGCGGTAGCTTACGACTGCGTGGATTCCGCACGTCTGCTCATTGACCGGGGCGCTAACATCCATGTGAAAACCCCGGCCATGCCCCCCTTTGGTTCCGATCATGGACAAAACCTCCTCGACCTTGCCGAAAGTCCTGAAATGCAGGAAATGCTCAAAAAAGCAGGAGTGAAAGAAAGTAAGAAAAAGTGACCATTTCAAAATGCGCTGCAATTTTCGTGGAAGTTGAAAGGGCACTAGGTTTTGGTTTTTCGTATACGGAGAATACGGTGCGCCGTGTGTCCGCATTCAAAATGTAGGAACCAACATTTAAGGAAAAGATGATTCGATGACGATGACTGCACGAATTCATATTTTATAGTATCTATCTTTTTTTGTTTTATCTCATTTTGCGGGTCTATGTCTTATATATGGGGAGGGCGAGGCGACACCCTCCCTTTGTCCTTGTTTTAGCCTTAAATGCATGGCCGCTTTTATGATAATATCAAGTTTTATACCCGATACATTATAAAATTCCGCTTCACCGGCTTTTTTGCTTCGCTGAAAAAGCCTGCTTTTAGAGCAGCACAAAACGAAATTTTAAATTGGAACCAGTATATACAGCGCATTTTTAAACCAGACACAAAGAATCACGGCCGGAACGTTTTGTGAAATTTTTTCTAAAATGTTCCGCCGGATTTCCATTCTTGAAAGTAGACGCGCGCCGTGCTTCGTCCATCATTCGGACTTCCGCCACATCGCCGAATGTACCCCTCCGCCGCCGAGCAGAAAAATCGCTTTTATCCTGGCAGCCGCCCAGTTTTCGCGAGTTTTTTTATACTCAAGGCGTAAGTTTTCCAAAATTTCTTGCGATAATTTGTAATTTCCCATTTTTCCCACTTGACAACGCTTTTAATCTTAGTGATAATTATTACATCATGCAAATTTCGGCAAAACTTTTGCAAAATTTTAAAATGGAATGAGTATAATCCAACCGAATAAAGGAGAATAAAATATGCGCATAAAATTTATTATTCACACATCTTTCGTTGTGCTATTCATTTTATTGTGTGGATGTCAGCCGTCCGAAAATTTTAACCCAGATGCATACGCAGACGATCAACTGGCAGGGTACGAATGGGTGGAAGACCTCGAAAGTATGTACTCGATTGAGGTTAACAAGCCGGACGCGGCGCTGGTTCCAGACGAATTTCAGGCGGGCGAACGGAAAGTACTCGAACACGACGGAATAAAGTATGCATTTAGATACTGCCCGGCGGGTACGTTCACGATGGGGACTCCGGACATGGAATATGGGGTTGGAGGAATTCTACCGGGAAACGGACTGTGTGACGTGGTTCTGACGCGAGGCTTCTGGATGCTGGAGACCGAAGTGACGCAGGCAATGTGGAAAAGCGTTATGGGCGAAAATCCCGCCTCAGTGAAGAGGGAAGATTTGCCCGTCGATTGCGTAAATCGGGAGCAAATAATCGTTTTCTGCCACAGATTGTCTGATAAGCTGGGGCGAACGTTCTGTCTTCCCACCGAAGCACAGTGGGAGTACGCCTGCCGCACAGGAACGTCCGATGAGACCGCGTGGGAGAGGGCTTGCCGCCAGAGAGAAAATCTCGGGGTGCATGCAAACGATCTGAATTCCATTGCGTGGTACAAAGACAACAGCGGCGGTCAGCCACATCCGGTTGCCGGGAAACAGGCGAACGCCTGGGGCCTGTATGATATGCACGGAAACGTCTTTGAGCATGTCATCAGCGTCAATCGCAACCCGGGAAATACCGCCGTCAATCCGACCGGGTCTGCCAAATATACAGCCATGTGCCGGGGCGGTAGCTTCCTGACGTCTGCAAGAGACTGTCGGTCGACAAGCAATGGGAACGATTTCGTGAGGGATCCGAAAGCCCGGACGCAAGCTGTAGGGTTCCGTCTGTGCGAGCTTCTGTCTCCGGAATCGATACAGAAAATTCCCGCTCCGATTCTGTCCCCCAAACACTCCGGTGTGCCGCTCGGTCTGCCGGTAAAGCTGTTGGAAACGCTTTCCAGTGAGCAGCAGGATGAAATGCTGGACCGGGTTGAAGCTCTGAATGAGGCGGCTTCGGCAGGCGATGTTTCGACTATTCAGGAACTCCTGACACAGGGTGTAATTGTGAATCGGACCGCATCATCCGGCTGTACGGCACTGGCGACAGCGGCGAAAAACAACCAGCCGGAGGCGTGCGAACTGCTTCTGAAGGCGGGAAGCCTGCCGAGAACGAAGCTGAAAAACCAGCCGTCCATCGGCGAAATTTCTCCGCAGGAAGCGGCTCTCGAGCATCCGAAAACGCTGAAAGTTTTCCTCGACGCTGGTGTTCCACTGGAATCACGTGGATACATGGGACTGACGCTGCTGCAGCTCGCGGTAACACGTAATTATCTAGACTCTGCGCGTTTGCTCATCGACTGCGGTGCAAATACTCGCGTCAAAACCCCGAAGATGAAACCGATGTACGGCGGAGGTGAAAGTCTTCTTGACCTTGCGACAAGCCCTGAAATGCGAGAGCTGTTGAAAAAAGCAGGAGTGAAAGAAAGTAAGAAAAATTGACCATTTCAAAACGCGCTGCAATTTTCGTGGAAGTTGAAAGGGCACTAGGTTTTGGCATTTTCTCTTTTTTGCACTCTCCGATATGACTTGTTCGAACGCCATACATGGCAAGGCACGGTGAATTTTGACGGTAAAAATAGAGCGGGAATATTTTCCGAAAAATTTCGAATTTTTTTGAGGTTTTGAAGAATATCCCTTGTGGACGGTGAAAAAATGTTTTATAATACAAAACGTCTGGAGGGAATAGTTTCTGCAAAAATTATTTTTACAACTTTTCATGAAGGAGTGTTGAGTGTCGTTTTTATCCGTATTTTCTGGCTTCAAAACCCTGTGTCGAAGGGTGCTGCGATCAAAAATGCGGAAGCAAAAATCACGATTTGAAAGGAGTTGAATCATACGATATGTACAGCAAAAAATTTGCAATTACGATGTTTATAATTTCAGGGCTTTTAGTACCCTTTCCATATGCGTCTGTGATGTTAATCGTGATGCCACTTATAGCATTTGTCATTCCGAAAGGAGGTGAAATACTATTTGAGGCGACATGGGTGCAATTCCTTACGGTACTATCCATAGTGGGACTTTACATAAATCGTTACGCATTAGAATTTGGATTCCAGAATTACAAGATCGGCGTATACCGATTTATGTATGTGGCGTCGTGGTTTTTCATTGTGGGACAAATCGTTAACATCGTGTCTTTGATTTGTATCACATGTGCAAACCTTTTTTGGTGACGCATTTGTTTTGCGCTAACCAAACAGGGTTCACAACACTCCCCGCACCCGTGACAGCGCTGACTGTCGCGTGTGTGGGTGGGAGCGTGATGTGAGTTTATGAGAAAGTTATACCCAAAGGAGTTCTATCATGAGATACCATAACACCCCCTTCCGCCATAGCGCCCACGGGCAGTGTGAGGTTTAAAAGAAGTAGTCGCGCCAGACGGTCATCATTATGGACCATGGTTGGACGATGTGTCCGTAACTCCGACAAGTGTTTTTGCCGACATCGACGTGGACTCGAATAATGACGGTATAATTAATGAGACTGACGACCCGATCGAAATGGGGAACCGTCAAACAAACCTTTACTCTGAAGGAGCGTTTGGAAAATTAGTGGCCAGAGAGAGAACGTTTAATATTAATCTGGCGCACTCGACGGGTTATTCAGATTCGCTTTTGTATGTGCAAATCTCTTGCGTTGATGATAGTGATGCGCAAATTTTATTTCCGCAGTACACGGTTTCCTCCACCTCGATACAAGCCGTCGCAGCTTCCGCAGGACAAGCGAAGATAGAATATCGCGTGTATTTAAAGGAGACGAAAGAATTATTGGTTTCCGACCAAGTTTTGGTGACGGTCGTTGATGTTGGTCTGCAGCCGTATACCCCGGAAACAACGTATATCGATCCGATGGCGATTCCTACGGTAAATTGGCAAAAAAATAACGTGGGCATCCGGCGAAATACGGATTTTGACAACGGAAGTACTACCCCGGACAGCAGTATCTCGGGTCAGGTAGCAAACGAAAACGACCTGACTCGGGTGGACATTATCTTTACGGAACTATTCGGAACAAGTTTTGTTCTTGTGAATACAAATGAAAATTTGAAGCTCTGGGACAGCAGCACGAAAGGTACACAACATACCTTCACGAACGGAAAATGTGCAGCAAACACCATCGACAGTTTCTGGGCGGAATACGCCTCTGCTGGCAACGAGAATTATTCAATCGCATTACAGTTGGTCGAAACGGCGACGAATAAAGTCGTTTTTGAGGAAACCATGCTCTTCCGCCCGTTTAATAGTATTACCTGCGCTTTCGTGGGAGAAAATCAGACGGCAGGAAACGCAAACATCTCTCCGGGAGTAAATGATTGGGTAATCGCACAACTGTTTGATGGCTACGATGTTCACGTTTGGGACGATGGACATGATGGAAATAATAATCAGAATAATTGTAACCCACTGGGTGAAGGTCGCGCGTTTGATGAAATTTGCAATGCGATAAATAATCGTGGCGTAACACAAGTTGCTGCCATCGGGTACAGCCATGGTGGAGGTTCCGTGTATAATCTCTCTTGGAGAATGAGATATGATGGCAAAACTTCGGACAATAGTGACTATTTAAATCCACCACAAAGAATTTTTAAGAACTACCAATTTGTTTTTACCTCTTATATTGACGCAATCAGTAATAGCAGTAATACCGATAGATCACCAGAAACTCGAAGACCTCTTGGTTCAATGTACCACGTGAATCAGTATCAAAAAAATACATATTATCTGGGGATGTTTTCTGTAAATGGAGCGCCATCGAATGGTGATATTGACCAGGATCGTTCATCATGGCTCGATGCAAACGGAAACAAATTAGACCATGAGACCATCAATGGAGACGCTCGAGTTCTTTATGTATTAACCAACTCATTTAAGGAAAAGGTGATTCGATGACGATGACAGGACGACTTCATGTTTTATGGTATCTATCTTTTTTTTGTTTTATCTCGTTTCACTGGTCTATGTCTTTTATATGGGGAGGGGGAGACAACATCCTTCCTTTGTTGTTTATGGGCATGCTTGCACCATTTTTGGGTTTTCCCTGTGCGCTGTATGGCATGATTTACGCAAAAAAATGGATGAAACTTTTTTTTGTCCCTGTTTTAGCCTTGAATACATGGCTGCTTTTTATAATAATATCAAGTTTTATACAGCGCTTTTTTTTAAACTAGACACAAAGAATCACACGGCCAGAACGTTTTGTGAAATTTTTTCCAAAATGTTCCGCCACGATTTCCTCCTAATTTTGAAAACTCACCGCCATTCGGGAAGTATGAACTTTTAGGCGGCGGTGAGGTGTGCTTTTTTAGAATAAGGTTTTTTATACCCGATACACTATAAATTTTCGCTTTCCCGACATTTTTGCTTCACGGAAAATACTCGCATTCAGAACCGTACAAAACGGAAATTTAAAGTGGAAACAGACACTTCGGTAATCATGCAAGAAAAACGGAAATTCATCGTGTGCATCGGGAAATATGCGAAAACTGTTCATTGTTATACCCGATATACTAAAATTTTCGCTTCTCCGGCATTTTGCTTCGCTAAAAATGCCTGATTTCAGAGCCGCAAAAAACGGAAATTTAAAGCGGAACCAGTATAGGTGTTCCACCACAGAACGCTTTTTTATTGTCGCATAAATCGAAATTTTCATAAGAGGTATTTTTATAAAAATGTCAGCTCACACTCAATGTACGATAAATTATAGCTTTCTCTTTCGGCCGACAGACAAGTATTTTTGTGCAGGCAGGGCTAAAAATGCATTTTTTAGAGCCGTACCAGACGAAAATTTAAAGTGGAGCTGATATATTTAGTCTTGAAGGCAGATTTTTCATAAAATGACGGCCCAGGAAATAATTGGAGGTTCTCTTCAAATATATTATGAATCCCTCTTTTCAGATTCCGTGAAAAACATTATAATATTATATTCATATTCGGATTTCAGATATGCTGTTCTACTTTATTTCCGTTTTGTGCGGCGCAGAAAACAGATGTTTCCGTAAAATATCTGCTGGTCTGCGAAGGTACTGTGAGTCTGTTTTCGTAATGCGAATATAAAAAAACGTTCTGTCATTTATTCTTTTTTAACGTACTTATAATAAAATTTTGAAAAACATGTTTAAAATTCTGAAAAAAACAGAAATTGCCCCGAAAATATATGAATTTATTATTCACGCACCGGAAATCGCACGAAAAGCATTTCCGGGACATTTTATTATCTGCATGGCGGAGGAAATCGGAGAACGAATTCCACTGACAGTCGCGGATTATGATCGTGAGGCGGGCACAATTACTCTCGTGCTGATGCAGGTGGGGGTTTCTACAACGAAACTGGCCCGACTTCAGGAAGGGGATTCGCTTTATGCACTGATCGGCCCCCTGGGTCATCCTTCGGAAATGGGGAAATTCGGCACAGTAATTCTCGTCGCCGGCGGAGTGGGCACAGCGCCCGTGTATCCGATCGCAAAGATGTTACATGAACTGGGAAATCATGTTATCGTCATTCAGGGTGCCCGAAATCAAGAACTTTTGTTTTGGACAGACAAAATCGCAGCGGTCTGCGACGAACATATTATTACCACCGATGATGGTTCTTATGGCCGAAAAGGTCTGGTCACAGAACCATTAAAAGAAATTCTGGAAGCACGCAGAGACGAGGTAAAATATGTCTGGACGATTGGCCCGGCCATTATGATGAAATTTTGCGCTAAAACGACAGAACCTTATGGCGTAACGACTTTTGCCAGTCTTAACACCATTATGATAGACGGTACCGGAATGTGCGGAGGATGTCGAGTTACGGTGGGCCAAAAAACCTTTTTCACCTGCTGTGATGGCCCGGAATTCGATGCACACCAAATTGACTGGGATTCTGTTTTAAAACGTCAGCAGGTTTATAAATGTCAGGAAAAATGCAGTATGGACAGATACGTCGAGGAATATCAAAAAACGGTGGATTCATAAATCTCCCCAGCTTTTCATATTTTGTTTCCCGCAAAATATGGGAACCGAGATATTTTCTTAGTCATATGTTCAAAACAAAATTTTCGCAGTCACTCCTGACGCACGACAAAAATCTGATGCACCGTATTTTCTGTTTCCGGCTATGAATCATGGACCGGGAGGAAACCGAATGTTTTCCCTCTGAATGGGGGTACACTTCAGGAAAAGAAAATTCAGCGCATATCTTTATCGGATATTTTACACTCATTTTTACAGATATATAATTTGACACAAAATCATGAAAAACATTAAAGATATTTCCCCGTCAAGAACGCCCATGCGTGAGCAGGATCCGAAAATCCGGGCACATAATTTTCAGGAAGTCCCACTGGGTTATTCCCCGGAAGAAGCACGGCAGGAAGCGGCAAGATGCCTAAACTGCAAAAAACCCATGTGCGTAACAGGCTGCCCGGTAAATGTTAATATTCCAGCGTTTATTGAACTGGTGGATCAGGGAGAATTCGCTGCCGCGGCGAGAATGATAAAGAAAACGAATGCCCTGCCCGCGGTATGCGGCCGTGTCTGTCCGCAGGAATCTCAGTGCGAATCGAAATGTATTCTCCGGCATAAAATGGAGCCTGTGGCGATCGGACGTCTGGAACGTTTTGTAGCCGATTATGAACGAGAAAATAATCTGGTGGAAATTCCGGCCAAAGATCCACCCAGAGGGAAAAGTATCGCCGTCGTGGGCGCGGGGCCGGCAGGTCTGACCGTGGCGGGAGACTTAATCCTCGCCGGATATGACGTAACCATTTTTGAGGCCTTCCATAAACCTGGCGGCGTGTTAATGTATGGTATTCCAGAATTTCGACTTCCCAAAAAAATCGTCGAAAAAGAAGTGCAGTATCTTTCCATGCTGGGAGTAAAATTCGAAATGAATCAGGTAATTGGCCGCAGCATTACCATTCAGGAATTACTGTCTGAGCGCGGGTTTAGTGCGGTATTTATCGGAGTCGGCGCGGGCCTTCCCTCTTTCATGCGTATTCCAGGTACGGAACTGGGTGGAGTTTACTCCGCGAATGAATATCTTACGCGCAGTAATCTGATGAAAGCGTATCTTTTTCCAAAATATGACACGCCGATCGTTATCGGGAAAAATGTAACGGTCATCGGAGGAGGAAACGTCGCCATGGACGCGGCACGAACTGCGCTGCGCCTGGGTGCAGAAACAGTCACAGTCGTTTATCGCCGTTCAGAAACGGAGCTGCCAGCGCGCGCGGAGGAAGTTCATCACGCAAAAGAAGAAGGGATTCAGTTTAAACTTCTGACGAATCCTGTCGCACTGCACGGTGACGAAAATGGCCTGGTGCAGAGTATGACTTGTATCGAAATGGAACTGGGAGAACCTGATGAATCTGGGCGCCGGCGTCCTGTGGAAAAACCCGGCTCAGAATTTGAAATGAGCACCGACCTGGTTATTTTTTCCGTCGGAACCGGTGCGAATCCCATTCTCACCAAGTCAGCGAATTTAGAGCTTAATAAATGGGGTTATATTCTCGCCGATGAAAATGGACGCACTTCCATGGATGGTGTCTGGGCAGGTGGGGATATCGTTACCGGTGCCGCGACAGTAATTGAAGCCATGGGCGCAGGCCGTGCCGCGGCAAAAGATATTCGGAAATATCTTGAAAGTTAGCCACACTTTTTTCCTCACCGCGAGCATGCATCGGGACCAGCGTGGAAAGAAACGGCAAAATGCGTGTATTTCAGATGATTCCGCATTTTGAAATAATAAACCCTGCGCGAAATGAAAACGGTGTTTTGTGAGGAAAAAAGAAAACCCAAAAAATTAAAACGGAAACGCCGAAAACCGAAGAAGATGGAATGACAAAAAACATTCCATCTTTTTTTTACCCTATTTTTGGGGAAAGATGAGAATTCCCCTGCCCTGACTCCACCAGAGCCGAGGAAATGAAACAGGCCGAAAACGCATTTTGTACGGATGGCCGCCGAACTGCGGAACCGTGAACGCAGGATGCCGTCTGAAGTTCCGGGAAAATATGTTCCCTCAGGATTTATTTTAAGAGAAATGCGAAAAATTATATCTGATGCACTATAAATTTCCGCTTCCCCGGCATTTTTGCTTCACTGAAAATGCATGTTTTCAGAGTCACACAAAACGGAAATTTAAAGTGGAACCAGGATACTTCACTGAAAATGCTTGTTTTCAGAACCGCACAAAACGGAAATTTGAGGGAAAACCAGAGTATAAAAAAATAGACATGTTCGGAAAGAAACATGAATGATGAAATATTTATCGGTACTCTCTCCACTCCGTCGGCCTGACGACAGAGGGCGCTCCCGGATACAGCGATGAAACATGGCGCACCGAAAGTATTCAGCCTCTGGAATCAGGTGCAGAACTGACCCCAGAGGCTGAAGATGAAAAATTTCTTATATCCGATACACGATAAATTTCCGCTTTTCCGGCATTTTAGATTCTCTGAGAATGTCTGCTTCAGAACCGCACAAGACGGAAATTTAAAGGAAAATCAGGATAATCTCCTTCGGCGCATGTATCCCAGAGTCAGTACACCGAGAATCATTAAAGCCCAGGTGGAGGGTTCCGGCACGTCCGCCGGGCGATTCGCCGTGAAGCCAAGCATTAAAGCGGTGCCGTCCGTGTTCCATGAATCGGTATAAATTGACCATATTCCCTGATAACCCCGGTCATTCAGATCGGAAAGCAGAGAATCAAAATTCCCCACGGAAGATTCGACGTTTCCGTCGGTCGTGATGAGGGCGAATTCCAGATCCGCAGAGCCGGTAAAGTTCGTCGTGTCGTAAGCGAAGACATTTTCGTTAAGAGTTAATGTGGTCGCGTCACTTGTGGAAAGACTCATAAATGCGAGAGCCGGTGCCGTGTCACTTAACGTAAATGTAAGGGAACTCGAAATGGTAACATCCGTAAAAGTACCCACGGTAACATTTCCCGTGCTGCCGATCGTCAGAGTACCATCCAGAATAGTTTGCAGGTGATCGGAGCTCCCCAGAATCAGTTGTGAATCGACTTGTGTCTGTCCGGGAACAGTAAAGGTGGCAGCGGAAACATCTAAAATTCCTTCGCGCACGGTAAGATTTCCCGTCGGCAGTGCACTGGCCGTGTTCGTCAGGGTAATCGTCCCCGTGCCAGTTTTCAGTAAATTACCTGCCCCAGAAATATTATTTACCATGGTTCCGCTTCCGGCCAGTTCCAGCGTGGCGTTTTCCAGCACGGAAACCACACTGGAATCAGAAAGCATTCCGCTGAGTTTCAGAGTGCCCGCAGAAACTTTCGTCGGCCCAACATAATTACTGGCACCGGTAAGTTCCAGCGTCCCCGTGCCCTGTTTATTCACTTCCATTCCCGCATAACTGGAGGTTAAATCCACCAGTGAGGTGAGTTCCAGAAAACCACCTTCCAAAATATTTATATTAAAGCTGTCGTCTTTCGGATCTGTACTATGGTTCACCATTTTAATGGTGGACGCTTTATTTCCTGTGCCAGAAATGGACCATAACGGAACGCCTCTATTCCCCACACGAATATCACTATTCGTTCCGTCCAATTTAATTTCCGCGTTTCCGGTCATCGCCAATTCATTAATGTAATTCATATTAGCAGAAATTAGTGTTCCACCGTTAAGCGTATATGGAGTGAAAGTAGTAGTATCTGAATTCGTCTGATTCGTCGACCATATTCCCTCATAGCGAATGGTCGCGCCAGAATTAACGACGACAGGAATCGCGTTAAAATATCCCGTGCCTTGTGAACCACCTGTCGTTATCGTCAGGGTGCCTGCGTCGACAGTAACAGAACTCGGTCTCACCGTCCCGGTAAGGGTGACAGTCCCCGTGCCAGTTTTCAGTAAATTACCTGTCCCAGAAATATTATTTGCGACAGTCTGACTGCCGGAAGTGCTCTCGAGGACTAAAGAAGGCGTGGAGGTAACTCCCGTGTTACTGTCGGTGGTGCTGGTGAGAAATATCGCGCCGTTTACCGTATGCTGGGCATTCTCTGAGGAGGAAATGGTTAATTTTCCGGCACCCTTCAGTGCGATTCCCTTATCGCTACTTGCGAAAGTATAAGACGCCGTCAAACTGGCTGTCGACGCACGGCCTAAAAGAGTTACCTCCGCGTTCTCGATCGTGATTTGGTTCGTCACGATTCCCCCGTCAAAAGAATAGGTACCACCAGTAAAGCTCACCCATCCACCGCTGGCGTATATGTCGTTTCCATTTCCATTTCCATTACTTGCATTATTTCCTATAAACGTTCCTTCGGAATTCTCGCCAGAAAATAAGACGCTGGGAATGGTCGTTCCCGTACGAGACGTTTTAATCGCGCCGCCCTGCGCAGCTGCTGAATTATTGGAAAAAATATAGGTTCCCGTTAAACAAAATAACGCATCCTGGCTTTCCGACAGAGTACTATAATCCCCGACATGAACCACCCCTCCAGAATATCTGGAACTATTAAACCCTTTAAAAGTTACGTTATCACAATTAAAGGTTAATGCCTGCCGATTCGAATTAACAAACACTCCATTCGCATTCGAGACTGCCGCATTATTCCGGTCAAAAATAAGATCTTTAAAATTTAAAATTGTACTGTTAGTATTACTGTTACCCATATCGAAAAAACGGTAATTATTATTATTTTTAGTAATCGTTCTCACGGTCCCGTCCACGCTGGAACGAACCGTGAGCGTATAAGGACTCTCATTTTGCGAGAGTATACTGATCTGGGTACCGTCATCCAAATAATTTTGAGTAATTTCAAAAATATCACCAGAAGTTATCGTCCCGGCACCGCTAATATTACCTCCACTGCCTTTCGTCACTGTCCCCGTGCTGTCCAAATGAATGACTACCTGCGAAAACACCGACGTACCCGAAAAAAAGAAACATAAAAAAGTTAGAAAATAGACACAGAAATTAAATCGATATATATATATATATCCTTTAAATTTAGCTTGTTTAATTTTGTCATGGCAAAACTCTCCGTGAAAATGGTAAAAAATTTCCGAAAAACCGGAAAAAACAGAGCAAAACATCTAATAATTTATATTTTAATTACAGGGATAAAGAAAGTCAAGTAAAAAAAAACATTTTTTCGGAAAAATCATAAAATTTTTGAAAAATATAAAAAACTATAAATTTTTTACGAAATCAGGCAGAAAAGACGCAACAAAAATCTTTTTTTCGTGTTTTTTCGTCGGCAGGGAGGAAATTCCCATCACGTCCATATGTTTTACTCATCTTTCCATAACCGGTTCCACATTCTCTGCCATTTCGCAGGAAAATTCGTCCATTTTTGCTGAAGAAGAAGTCGGAAAATTTTGACATGAGGCGAACGCTGCTGAAAATGAAAGGGCATCAAAAATTTCAGAAATCCGTGATAATGAATACATTTCATCGGCGCCGGAAGCCCATTTTTTAATGTCCCGTGTGGAAGGCCATCTTTCCAAGTAATTTTCTTAAACGGACGAAAGAACCCGGGTAAATAATGTATCGCCTGAAAATCTTGAACAAAATCGATACATGAATCGAAAAAGACGGCGTCCGAATAAAGATCTTCAAAGAAACAAAAATGAAAATCGCTGTGCACACTCCAGTCATAAAAAAGAGACATATCCGACACGCGGTAACGATTTCTTTTTTTCCTGCTGGTCAGTTTCACCCGTTCCAGAAGTTCAGAATCCTGATACACTTTTAATAAATAATCCGTAAAGGATTCCAGGGCAGATATATTCTGAATAAAATTACAGTGAATGAGATTTTGAGTCGCGTTCCAGTGCGCGAATGTCATGGCGTATGGCCGAAAACGCTCCGCTTCTTGGGTAACATCACAAAAAATAAGGACATCCGAGTCGATCGCCAAGCACCGGGAAAGATTTTCACAGCGCATGAAATTTCGCACATTTAACCACCTCTGAATACAGAAACGTTCTGCTTCCCGAGAATTGGAAGAGCTTAAATGCTGGTAAATCGAAGAAAAAAATGCCACATCCTGAGAAAGCTCAGGTTCCTGAAAACAGTAACATTCCACAAAATCCAGCGGAGAATCTGCTTCTCCATGCAGCCAGATGATACGTGAATGAGGATTCGTTCGGCGTGCCTGACGCAGGCAGATTTCCAGATACGGAGAATTTCCCTGGTGAACCACGATAATCGGAAGAGGTTCCATGTTTCATCCTTTAATATCACTGAGCTGTTTCACTATAAATACTGGTTCCACTTTAAATTTCCGTTTTGTGTGGCTCTCGAAGCAGGCATTTTCAGCGATGTAAAATGCCGAGAAAACGGAATTTTATCGTGTATCGGGTATGAAATGCCTGCTTTTGAGACGAAAGGAAACGAAAATTCATTAAAATCAGTATATCCGGACAAGACGCTCACGTCAAGCGGTAAAATAAATGAATCACGCACTAAATATTAATTTTTTTGGTAATAAAAAATAAAAATTTTTTAAAAAAACTTGACATGAAGAATACTTAGAGTATAATAAGGTTTAGTAAATTTGTTTCGTTCTATCATAAAATACATGTTTTCTGAAGTGTTGCCGCCTGTTTTTAGGAACCTAAGACGCAAATAAAAATGTGTGTATATATAGAGAAGGAGTTTTAACATGAAAACCGCACCTGTCTTCCATATTATGTACTTTAATTTATTATCATACGCCCAAAAGTGTATTTTTGCTGTAATTTTTTGTTTTGTTTTTCTTGCAGTACAGATTGGTTCCGCAGCGGATTATTATATAAATAACGAAACGCTCTCGGTATCTTCGGAAATTGGCTCTTTCGACAATATGTTTCATGTTCAGGGATCAGGACTCTTGGTCTCAGACAACACAGATATTCGTGCTGCTTTTACATATACTGACGGAACACCACTGCACATCCAATTAAAAAATTCGGGAGGTAAATGGGTCGTGCCTCAGAGCAGCAGCATGTTCGCGAAAGAGAATATTTATGTTACCTGCGCGGATGAAACTTATCTTGCGTTTGGCCAGTGGTCTCCCAGTGATCTTTTTACTAGTTTCACGGGTACTTTGTTTGTTAACGAAACCGCTGACGTACGTATCGAAACTACTGGTTGGGGATTTAATGTGGATCTGGCAGGCGGAACCTTACAATTTTCTTCTGGAATGGGATTTAAGGCCAACGTAATTAACATTTCCAAAGATAGTACGCTCACCTGTAGCGATTGGCTGGTGCTTGAAAATCAGACTGAAGCGAATTTAAAATCTATTACCGGAACTAGAAACTTAACGGTTTTAGGAAATGGTTATGTGGCTTTTAATGGATATGGAAACGCCACGAAATATGAAGGAAAATTCATCGTCGGAACTAGCGTAACGACAGGTGGAGTCCACGCGGAAATTGGAAATGCTTTTAACCCGAATGCTGGCGGTGTAATTTTAGTAAATGGCACGCTCAATTTTAATAATAACACCCAAACATTATATGATTTTGAATATCGCGGCGGAACGCTGGAGAATTTTGCGGACTCCGGCGACACCCCTTCTTTAACGATTAACCATGAATTTAAATTTAACTCTTCCGAAACGCTAAATTTTGCCACTTCTCTTGCAGGCGTGGGATCCGTAGTCGTGGACGGAGGCGGCACGCTTAACTTCACGGGAAATACTTCATACACTGGAGACACCACGATTACGAATGGAACGCTCAGTTTTACCGGAAGCAAAACTCTTAATAATCTTTCCGGCACGAACACGGGAAATTTAAGCACGGATGCAGCTTTAACTCTGAGTACAGGAACGGATAAAGTTAATACATATACCGGTTCCATAAATGTCGGCACGAACACGATTACTGTCTCCGGAGAAGGAAGGCAGCAGCTTGTCGCTGATTCCATTACCGCCAGCGAGATAATCCACCAGTCGGGAATGCTTGACGTGTCGGGGCAATTAAATTCCAGTTTAACTATTTCTGGTGGTGAAATTTCACCCGGAATTACCCTCGGCAGTCTGAACGTCGGAGAAAACTTCTCACTGGGCGCTGACGCGACTTTAAGAATGGACATCGGGGGGATTACCACCGAACTGAACGACAGTCTGACGGTACTCGGTACAGTAAGTTTTGATCCAGAATCCACCATTTTTCTAAATTTCGCGGAGTCTTATATTCCTAACATGGAAGATACCGTCGAGATTCAGCTGCCATCTGGAATGGACAGTGACCTCATTCTTAACATCTTAAATTCCGAATTTTATAATCTTTTCAGTTATAATCCAGATACCGGAGTTTTAAGCGCATCCGTCGCGGGCGTTCCAGAACCCTCCACGCTGTGCCTTTTCCTTTTGGCCATGGCCGGAGTTTTGTATCTGAAGAAGTGTTCCACATCAAAAAATGAAAAAATCTCCTAAGGTTTTTTATACTGGTTCCACTTTAAATTTCCGTTTTTTCGGCTCTGAAAGCAGGCTTTCTCAGTGAAGCAAAATACCGGAGGAGCGGGAATTTATAGTGTATCGGGTACAAAATTCGAGTAATTTATACAGGCACGACTTTAAATTTCCGTTTCATGCGATTCTTAAAACAGGTATTTTTGCTTCCTGCCGGCAGCAGGACTGAGCTGAAAATACTGGTGTTCAGAATTACATGAAACGTAATTTTATACTGTTTCCACTTTAAATTTCCGTTTCATGCGGTTCTTAAAGCAGGCATTTTCAGCGACAAAAAATGTCGGAGAAGCGGAATTTATAGTGCATCGCGGGTATAAAGTAAACCCCGTATAACTTTCAGTAATGAATATTCGCACACAGTTTTATTTTCAGGAAATTTCATCCACGAATATGTATGCCCGTCAGTGGGTGATGAACAGACTCGCAGAAATTAGCGCAGATACTTTTCGGAAAGAATGTTTACCAGCGCTGATCGTCGCAAAACATCAGACAGAAGGTCGGGGGCGGAATGGAAAACGCTGGGAAAGCTCGCCAGGGTGCCTGATGTTTTCTATTATTTTTTCAAAAGAAACGGTGGATATTCCTTTACGAAAAACACCTCTTCTGGCTCTGGCGGCAAGTATGGCCGTACGTGATACCACTTTAGATATTTTTCCCGTACTTAATGCCTCTGAATCAGAAAGTCCATATGCATCAGGAAAAATAAAAATTCACTGGCCGAACGATGTATGTTTTATCTTTCAGAAAGATGCTTTCACGACGCCCGACACAGCGTCCGCTCAAAATTTCCATGAAAAAAAAATGTGTGGTATCCTCCTGGATCGGCTCTCTTCTGAAATTTATATTTTAGGAATCGGTCTAAATATTCATAATTCTTTCCAAAACGCCCCTCTGGTAATTAGAGAAAAGTGTTTTTCTTTGCTGGATATCGCAGCTTGGCTGGACAGCACACAAAAAAATTATGTATCGGTTCCGACAGAAGTACGTCGGATTCAAAATACCTCGCAAAAAGTAATTTTAGATATGCTGCTGTCCCACCTTCAGCAGCGTTTCGAAAAATTGGGAACACCAGAGGATACGCTGGTTTTAGAAGCAGACAGTCTGTGTGTCCAGCGAGGAAAAATCATTTCTCTGATGACGCCCACCGGTGCAGTGAAAGGTCTGTGCACTGGCCTGGACCCCGACGGTGCAATTCTTATTCATGGAAAACCTTATCACACCGGCTGGTCAGTGAATTAACCTTTTCCAAAAATCTTCCTTCCTGACATTATTCAGGCTACACTTCCAAATTAAAATTTTTACGACCACCGCGGAAACGAATTTTATACCCGATGCACTATAAAATTCCACTTTTTCTGTCTGCCGACAGTCATGACGGATATGCTTCGCTAAAAATACTTGCTTTCAGAGCCGCTCAGAACGAAAATTTAAAGGAAAATCAGTAATAAATTTTTTATTCAGGAGCTCCAAAAATGGAAAATGCCACTCTCCAATTTATCATCTCCACAGCGATTATGCTTTTTTTAATCATGGATCCGCTGGGAAATCTTCCGATTTTTGTCAGTCATCTGCGTCATTTTACAGATGCCGATTATCGACGAATCGTCATTCGAGAATCTCTTGCCGCGCTGGTCATTCTGCTAATTTTTCTGTTTTTTGGAAATCAGATTCTGGTTTTACTCCATATCTCCACCATTTCCCTGGGAATCGCAGGAGGTATCATTCTGTTCTTGATCGCTCTGAAAATGGTGTTCGGTACGCAGGCCAATCATGAATCGAGTCTGACCGAACCATTCCTAGTCCCCCTGGCCATTCCATGTTTTGCCGGTCCGTCCACTCTGGCGATGCTCATTCTGGTCAGCGGAAGTCCAGAATCCACGCTCAGTGCATGTCTTTCGGCTGTTCTGCTTTCATGGTTCTTGTCTTCTTGTATTCTACTTACCGGAAGATTCTGGGAAAAAATACTGGGAACAAAAATTTTGGGAGCAGTCGAGTCACTCATGGGATTCCTGCTGACGGTCGTGGCCGTGGAAATGTTAATTAACGGATTACGTGCGATATTTTCTGGCACTTAATATTTTTGAAATGCCCGAAACCTTAAAACACGAAATAAATTTATCCTGGTTCCACTTTAATTTTCCGTTTTGTGCTGCTCTGAAAACCAGAATT
>JAUNBR010000078.1:16397-18386 GCA_030527015.1 Planctomycetia bacterium | reverse complement strand
AAGCCTGCTTTTAGAGCCGCACAAAACGAAATTTTAAATTGGAACCAGTATAGTTCATTTTAAATACTTATACCCGATACACTATAAAATTCCGCTTCCCCGGCATTTAGTTGCGCCGAAAATACCTGCTTTTAGAACCGCATAAAACGGAAATTTAAAGTGGAATCAGGTATAAATATACCAAAACATGAATCCCACGAAAGCCATAATGATACCATTTCCCTTTAATTCATGTTTTACTCTGTCACGAAAACTTTTCTCTCGGCAAAATACTGCCCTGCACTCAGTGAACGGAAAACGCATATTCATTTATCCCACTTAAAGCATAAAATTAAAAGAAATGTACGACAACAATTAAGTACACTTATAAAATTTCAAGAAATCCCACATTTTTAATTTTTGCACTTAAAAAATTTGGTATAATCGGCATAATTTTCAGAAAATTTACAAGATTTTTTATAAAATTTTTAAAAACAGTTGACAGATTCGGTGTCTTTTAGGTATACTGTAAAAATAATAAAAGGTATAAAGGCTGTTTTGTCTTTATTACATTTTTGGGGTATTTTTCACCACTAAGGTGTTTCATTTTATATCACGAACAAGTTTCGTGAAGGAGAAAGCCTTCTATGAATTTAGTCGGAAAGATTTTTGTCGTTCTCATTTTTGTACTGAGTCTGGTACTTATGACCATTTCCATTAATGTTTATATGACGCACACAAATTGGCGTTTTAAAGTGGATAATTCAGATCCCAGTAAAGGTGAGCTGGGTCTGACGCAGCAGCTGGAAGCCATGAGAACAGAAAATGAAGAGTTACGCAGCAGGTATGCCAGTTTTGAAGATCGCGTGGAAAAAGAACGTGAAGAAAAACGGACGGCTCTGGCAAAACTTCAGACTGAATTAAATAATCAGGTCGAGGAAAACGCACAATTACGTACACAGATAGACGAGTTAACGGCGCTGCAGACGAATCATTCTCAGGTCGCCCGAACTGCTCAGGAACAGGCCGAGGCTTTACTGAAAGAAAATGAAGGCGTTCGGGGACAGATCGCCGCATTACTGGAAAACAGAGATTCTGAAGTCAAGAAAAATGTCCAGTTAAGAGACCAGTACAATAATCAGGTACGAAAAGTCGAAGAACTGGAAAAGCGCAGTGCAGCACTTTCTCAGGAGCTGGCTGCCGCAAAAAGAACCATGGAATATCTCAATATTCTGCCAGACGTCACATATTACATGGCAAAAACACCGCCTCTCGGGGTAATTGGCCGCGTAACTGACGTAAATAATGACCAAAAAATCGTCGAAATCTCGCTGGGCAGTGATGATGGCGTTCGGGAAGGCCACAGTTTCGAAATTCAGGATGCCTCTGGAAGAGCATATATCGGACGCATCATTTTAACGAACGTTTATCCTGATCGTTCTGTCGGTTCCCCCATCTCAGGTTTTGAAAATGGTGTTATCGCGCGCGGAAATCGTGCGGTTCCAGTAAAATATGAATTGGGGAAATAAGCATGAGTAATGATTTTGAGCCAAATTTCGACGATTCTTTTTTACCTGAAGACGATTTTTCCTCGCCGAGTGAAATGTCGGGCGATCAGAATTTTGATGAAAGCAATTTTTCACCAGAAGACCATTCAGAACAGGAAGAATTAGCTCCGAATATGCCGAAATTCCGGCGTCCGCGCCTGGATATTTATACCTTCCTTCTCATTTTATCGCTTTCATTCATCATTATCGCCACGGTACTCCATTATTTTGAGTGTCCACTTCAGGAATATGGAGATCCGCCGTATGTGCCCGGAAGTTCATTCCCTCCACCACCTTCCGCGACATAAATCTTTCGTCACATCCTGTGATTTAAGCATGCATTTTCTTATCCTGATCCATCTAAAAATCAGGTTTTAGCGGTTTTTTGGAACGGGCATTTCATTTACGTGGAATGCCTGAACCCAAAAAACGCTGACCGGCAAGAACTCATGTTCCAATTCAC
>JAUNBR010000078.1:0-16297 GCA_030527015.1 Planctomycetia bacterium | reverse complement strand
CATTTCCAGCTTTTACTCTATTTTTTCGTACCCTGGAATGCCTGAACCCAAAAAACGCTGACCGGCAAGAACTCATGTTCCAATTCACGGTAAATCTCTCCTTTCCACGGATTTTCCCACTAAAAACGCCCGGATTTCTTCATTCCACAAAAAAAAACGGAAATTAAAAATGGAACCAGTATAAAAAAATATCAGAGCATCCATTTCCAGCTTTTACTCTATTTTTTCGTACCCTGGAATGCCTGAACCCAAAAAAAAAGCTGACCGGCAAGAATTCATGTTCCAATTCACGGTAAATCTCTCCTTTCTCCGGATTTTCCCACTAAAAAACGCCCGGATTTCTTCATTCCACAAAAAAAAACGGAAATTTATATCCGATACACTATTAATTTCTACTTTTCAGGCTTTTTGCGCCACTAAAAACGCTCACGTCTTACTCCATGTAAAGTGGAAGTATAAAGTAAAGCCTGTATAATCGTGTGCGGGACATAAAATCCGTATTTTATCGTCTCCCTGAGAGGGGATTATTTCCGTCATATATTTTGGGGCACCCGAAAAATTCATTTCCTGACAAAACAAAAAAACCCGAGCAAAAGCCCGGGCGAACCAAGGGAGATTGGGATTCCCCTTCGTACTTCAGGAATACGAATTATATTTTTAATTAATAATTAAACAGAATTCCGGCATTAAATCCATGGACAAATATATCTTCTTTATTTTTACCAGATTTAAGTCCAAAGATGTAATCATCTGACAGCGTGTAATCCGTCATTCCCATGGGTCTGGCCACATCCATCATGAAAAGTCCTGTCCATCCCACCTGGAAAGCCATCTTGCGAGTAATCGTGAAATTCATGTTCACGTTCAGTTCCACCGCAGGACTAAACACGTCATAAGTTTCTTTACGCGACGTAACACTCATACCTCCTGCTGGTATTTGAGTGTGATAAAAATTCTCCTCATAAAACTCCACACCATTAGAAAGATAACCACCCTGACGAATCTCCTGAGCATTATATGCCGCGATAAATTTTCCCGTTACGTCCAGTGAAAAACGGCCTGTCGTCCGAAACCACCGTAAAGCTAACTGAGGACCGACAAGATGATTCACGCTGCTAGTATTCCAGCTGCTGCCATCCAACACACCACGATTAATATACGTGATGGTCTCATTACCATCTTCATCTTCCGTAATCTCAACTTCTGCACCACCATTAAATCCAAAAGTTTCATCCCATTTCAGGTAACGGACACCGACTCCCAATTCAAAAATACCCACGGAAGTCGCATGACTACGACGAATCATATTAAATTCGATACCCCATGTCTCAATTTTATTATACATGTTCGCCACAGGAAAATTCACACCAAGACGCTCTGTGCCCTCAGTCCTAACAGGCACTAAAACTTCTTCTTCATCCGTCGTTTCCCACCGACCGTAATATCCATGGAGGAACTCTCCGGGATCATTAAAACCGACCTGAACATTCCTGCCATTAACATGCGAAGAACCTCCAATCGTAAATATCTGGCAGTTCCAGCCCCAGTGTTCATTCATAAATCCGAAAGTATATTTTTGTCCTACTTTCCAGACATCTTCAAAACTCCCACTGTTCCAGTCAGAGCGTATGGAGCTCTGTGTTCCCTCACTCGGCTCTGTGGCCAGAGTATTCCAATAAACGGGATTTCCATCCATGGCAGGATCTCCCACCACTCCATCATCCGGAGACGGCAGCTGCCAATATAAAAAATTAAATGTGAAAAAGAAGCCGTCATTCGCACGAACTCCTCCATCATAATTATTCGGAATGGACGATTCAAATAACTGAGCATCCCGAATATTACCATGTGTTACTCCACTTACTGCGAAGAAAATCGCTGTCAACAGTAAACGTGATATTCTTTTTTTGTTCATCATCGTATTCCACCTCGGATTACCATTTTTTTTCTCCGAATACATTTCCTTTTATATCTGGATGTTCATCCTCCACTGGATTCACATCCATCTTCCTTCCACTTCCATTTTTTATGAAAGCGTATGAAAGTTTCAGAACATAAATTGTTCCGCCCTAAAAATGGAATGATTCAAAGAATCCCAATACTTTCTGGTTATGTAATTATTATCGGTAATTTTATTTCTACTCATTAAAACGTTTTTGTAAACTTTGACGAAAATTCCGATTTTTTGTTTTATTTTAATAAAACTATACTTCCATATACGAAATATAAGTAATATACAAAAGATAAAAAGAATTATGTGTATATTTTTTCTAGAGATTTTTTAGCTACAAGAATCATTTTTTGACAAAAATAGAACAAGAAAATTATTTTGCCTTTATGCGCTTTTCAGGAATTCCGTTTTTAATAGATTTATGGCCAGAAGTATTTTTGTTCAGATTCTTGACTGACAGACAAAATAAAATGCCAAGAAAAATAGATTTTTATACTGCATCCAGAGTAAATGCCTACAAAAAACTTTTTTCTATAAAAATCCTGTCTTTTATTCTAAATTTAAGTTTTGCGCGCTCAGAAAACACTTATTTTTGTAAATCGTACAAAACTTAAACTGAAATATCTCAGTATTATCTCTGATGCAGTATAAATTTCCAGTTTCCCGACATTTTTGTTTCGCTGAAAATGCCTGCTTTCAGAGCCTCACAAAACGGAAATTTAAAGGAAAATCAGGTATAAAATACTATTATAATATTATACTAATTCTGAAGTTTATACTGGTTTCACTTTAAAGTCCCATTTTGTGAGGCCGGAAGCCGTATTTTCAGCGAAGTAAAAAGACGCCCACCTGCCGGCGGTCAGGGAAAACGAAAATTTGTAGTATATCAGAAATAATATTTTTATAATTCCGAAAAAATATGTCTGCAGAACGTTATTTTTGAAAGCACAAAAAAGTTTTGTTCGTCCGCACTCATTTAAATCTGAAAATTTATTTCGAAAATCATTATTTTAATTAAAAAACGAGCTGCCTTAATGTGATTAATATGCAGAAGATTCATTTTTTTCATTATTTTGAGAAGTTTTCTCATCTTTTGAAGCAGTTTTTTTCGAGGTAATATCTTTTTCCCGAATAACTTTTGGCCGATATTTCACACCCTCTGTTTTTCGCACGACTTCTGCACTAATAATTTTATCCATTTCCGCCATGGGGTCCGGATTTCCCGGATCCATCGGCGTTAATTCGCTCAGCGCATCCCATCCCTGAATTACGCGACCAAAAACTGTATTCACACCATCCAGCTCATTCGTCGGAGTCAGACATATAAAAAATTGAGAACCGCCCGTATCTTTTCCAGAAAGTGCCATGCTCACCGAACCACGAAAATGTTTTCTCGCTCCAGGTTTCTCACACTCACACGCGATTCTGTACCCCGGATCAGGCTCACCGGTTTTAGCAGAGCTGCCCGTCTGAGCCACAAAACCCGGAATCACGCTGTGAAATGGAGAGTCTTCATAAAACTTCTTTTCCACAAGAAAAATAAAATTCGCCACAGTATTCGGAGCTTCTTTCTCAAAAAGTTCCAAAAGAATATTTCCTTTCGTCGTCTTTAGAAGCACCCGTGGTAACCGATCACTCTGCGTTTCCTGTGCACGAAGTGTTTTTTCACGTGCCCACGCAATTTTATAATAAGGAATCAGTTTTTGCCACGCCGCTCCACGTTCCGAAAGAGCTTTTTTCTGCTGCGCCATGACAAAAAACTTCTCCGCGGCATCATACTGATTTAACATAAAACAGGTTTCGCCAGCTAAATCATAAATTTCAGGGATTTTTTGAGGATACACTCCAGATAAAAGGCCGCGAAGCATGGGATAAGCCCGTTCATAATTCCCTGTCAGAAGCCGAACTTCGAGTGCTTCTAAAATAATCTGCTCCAGTTCAGGTGTCGCGCCAGGGGCTTTATTCCATGCGGCCTCTGCCCGTTTTAACATCTGAGGATGAATCTTTGAGATTTTTTCAGAAGCCTCTTCTAAAAATTTTTCGATTTCTTCCTTTCTTTGTTCCGAGGTTTCCGGTAACTGATATTCCTCCAACAATTTTTGTGCTTTTTCCATTAATCCCATATAATATTTATGAATTTTCATAAAATTTTGAACTTCAGGAATATTTTTTGACTCAGAAACCACATCTGCTGGCTTCTCTGACGCGGCACGAACGGTGGCCGTACTCTGCGCACAGAGTGTTTCCACACAAAAAAGCACTATTATCAAAATAATGAAATTCGTATTTTTCAAAAAACTAAATAGCCTGGCATTTAATAAAATTTTCATCTCAGTACACCTCAAAATTCCGAATGACGGTAAAACATACAAAAACACATATACTATTATATATTATAATCTTCAGATTTCATACGACATAAAATGCCAAAAAGTAAAATCTCACACCTTTTTTTGGACTTTATATTTAAATTATACCAAATATTTTGTATAAAAGAAAATATACATCCATCTTTTTTCTTTTATTTTAAGCAGAAGAAAACAAAAATCTTTTGTATTTATGAATAAAATATGAGTACTTTTATGGACAAAAAATTTTCCATTACTATTATAATTTTAAAATACCGGTGTGCTCCCCCTACTAAAAAAAATGTAAAGATGATATAATCCAGTGTTCTGAATTTTCTTTTTATGCCAATTTACTATAAACTTTTGTTTCCATGTTTTTTTGGGGAACTATTTACGTTTATACGGTTCCCACTTTAAATTTCCGTTTTATGCGGTTCTTAAAGCCGCCATTTTCAGCGAAGCAAAAATGCCGATGAAGCGGAAATTTATCATGCATCGGGTATAAAACCATAAAAATGGAAATTCAGAGAATGGGAATCAAAACAAAAACCAAATATATTTCTGATTAGGATTTTAATAGAACATAAGGAGAAAACATAAAATGCGTCGTCCGTTTATTGCTGGTAACTGGAAAATGAATCTGAACCGTGCTGAAGCAGTCACCCTGGCGGAAGGTGTGGCGAAAGCAGTCGAAAATGTGGATTATGCAGATGTCGCAGTATGTGTTCCTTTTGTTTATTTGGACGCAGTTTCCCAGGTGCTTAAAGATTCAAAAGTCGCCGTGGGAGTCCAAAACTGTTATTTTGAAAAAAATGGCGCATATACCGGCGAAATTAGCGTGGAAATGTTAAAAGATTTTGGCTGTACGTATGTCATTCTCGGGCACAGTGAACGCCGGCACATTCTCGGGGAATGTAATGCGGTTATTAACAAAAAAGTTAAGGCCGTTTTGGCGGCAGGAATGATTCCCATTCTTTGTGTCGGAGAAATGCTCGCGGAACGTGAAGCAGGCGAAACCGATGATATTATCGCAGAACAGTTTTATGGTTCTCTGGCTGGCATCTCTCCAGAAGATATGAAAAAAATTGTTATCGCATATGAGCCGGTCTGGGCGATCGGAACCGGAAAAGTCGCGACTCCCGCACAGGCAGAAGAAACTCATGCCAATTTACGAAAACTTATCGCAGTAAAATATGGTCAGAATGTGGCCGATTCCGTACGAATTCAGTATGGCGGCAGCATGAAACCTGAAAATGCCCAAGAACTGCTGAATCAGCCAAATATTGACGGCGGACTGATCGGCGGTGCCGCGCTGAAAGCTGATTCCTTCATGGGAATTATTACCGGTGCAAAAAAATAGTTCCGATAATATATTTTATTATCACGTTTTACCTTTCATCCTTCATTTAGTGTGGTCTTAAAACAGTCATTAAAATAAGTATTTTATCAAAAATAAAAATACCGAAAAAGTAAAATTTGTACCGCATTAAATAAAACATTCCTTAAATTATACTGACTCCACTTAAATTTTCATTTTTACAGTCACAAAATTCATGCATCGTAAAATGCAAAAAAAGCAAAAATTTAACGTGTATCAGATATAAATATCAGAATTTAAAATTTATAATTCACTCTGATTTTTTCATTATAAAGGCGACATAAAATGGCGATTTTTTTACATCTAATCATGATTTTCATGTCATTTTTCCTTATTATTCTGATATTAATTCAGAAAGGGAAAGGTGGTGGTCTGGCAGGTGCTTTCGGTGGAATGGGCGGCCAAAGTGCTTTTGGCTCTAAAGCTGGCGACACGTTTACCAGAATTACGATCGTTTTCGCGGGTCTCTGGATTTTAGTCTGCGCGTTCTCTGGATTCTGGTTCGCGAATACCTCTCAGTCTCAGTCAATTAAAGGAGCCGCAGAAGAAACGACTCAAAACGCGACTTCCGTTCCTGAAACCACAGAAAAATCTGAAAATATCCCGGAAGGAACCTCTCCTTCGGCGGATACAGTGCCCGAATTTCCTCCGGTTACTCCTGAAGTCACGGTTACTCCTGAAAAATCTGTCGAATAATATATTTTAGTAACGACATAACATACGAAATTTTAGTATATTATGTCGTTATTTCAGATAAACTGTTTTATTTAATTCCATGATACGAGGTATCCCTTGTTGCAAAGCATGACTGGTTTTGGAGATGCGTGTATTGAGCGAAATGGCATCTCTGTTTTTGTAGAAGTACGTTCTATTAATAATCGTTATCTGAAATTAACGCTCCGTGCTGGCGAATCTTTAGGGAGCATGGAGACCTTAATTGAGGAAGAGATACGAAAACATATTTTGCGTGGAACAGTACAGGTTACACTCAGACTGGTACATGAACGCACACCAGACAGATTCCGAATCAATTTACCTGTACTGGAGAAATATCATCAGACGCTCTGTAAATGGTCAAAAGAAGTACCTGGATTAACACAGCACACATTTTCACCGGAATCTCTGCTTTCACTGCCTGGGGTGGTGGAGGAGCTGACGACAGAAGAAAATATTCTTGAACTCTGGCCACAGGTTCAGGAAACGCTTATAGAAGCGTTAAAACGCCTGAGCATAATGAGATTACGAGAAGGAGAAGCACTGGCAAAAGATATTATGCAGAATCGGCAAGTTATTTATCAGAGCCTGCAAAATATCGTAGCGCGTGCACCACAGGTTTCTGTGCTTTTTGCGCAGCGACTGGTGGGAAAAGTAAATGATTTATTGAAACAGTTCGCAGTTTCTGTCGAACAGTCTGATCTTTTGCGTGAAGTCGCCATTTTTGCCGACAGATGTGATATTTCAGAGGAAATTGCCCGGATAAACAGTCATTTACAGCAGTTCGAAACGATTCTCACAAAAGAAAAATCACCAGGAAAAAAACTGGATTTTCTCACACAAGAGCTGTTTCGTGAAGTAAATACGATCGGTTCTAAAGCGAATGATGTGGAAATCTCCCATGAAGTCATCACGATGAAAGCGTGCATCGAGCGTATTCGTGAGCAGGTTCAAAATGTGGAATAATCTCCACGAAATATACTGGTTCCACTTTAAATTTCCGTTTTGTGCGGCTCTGAAAGCAGGTATTTTTAGCGAAGCAAAATGCCGAAAAAGCGCACATTCATCGTACATCGGGTAAAATGCATATGACGCATTTTGGACGTTTAATTATCATGTCGGGTCCCTCTGGAGTGGGAAAATCCACGATTCGAAATGAATTACTTCAGAGATCACCTGTTCCTCTGAAACGGAGCATTTCCGCCACCACGCGTCAGCCACGCAGAGGAGAGCGAAATGGAGTGGATTATCACTTCATGACACGAGATGCGTTTTTTAAAGAAATCGCAGCGAATGGTTTTTTAGAATATGCAGAGGTTTTTGGAAAAGGTATTTATTACGGCACCTTACGCAGGGAAGTAATGAATGACCTTTCCCAGGGCGTTTGGGTGCTGCTGGAAATAGACGTGGACGGCGCGAAACAGATTATGCAGCATTTCCCGGATGTCATTTCGATTTTTATTTTACCTGAATCCCTGAACATTTTACAGGAACGTCTGCGTGGTCGGGCGACAGAAAGCGAAGAAGTAATTCAGCACCGGTTACAGAGAGCCGAATATGAAATCTCACAGGCAAAATTATATCAGTATAAAATAGTAAACATTACGGTGCAGGACGCCGTGGCGAAATTTTGTGAAATTTTGCAGAAAGAAAATTTAAAACACGAGGGAAAAAATGATTGACGAATTACGAGAAGAAGCGATCATCCAAAAAGTTGGCGGACGATTTAAATTATCCACGCTGATTCAAAAAAGGCTCATCGCGTTAAATCACGGTGCAAAACCTTTAGTAATTTTACCGCGAGCGTCGAATCTGGAAATCGTCATCCAGGAAATTATGCAGGATAAAATCTGTCTGAGCATGAAGAATGAACTAAAAACGATCGAAGATGATTCTCCGGTGGATATTCCGAGAGAAGTGGACATGTCCAGTCTGTAAGTTAAAGAATTTTATACCCGGTATTAAATTTTCGCTTCTCTGATATTTCATGATGCATGAAATGCATGTTTTCGTGGCCACAGGAGATGGAAATTTAAAGTGTACTGCGTATACTGGTTCCACTATAAATTTCCGTTTTGTACCGCTCTGAAACAGGTATTTTCAGCGAGAAACAAAAATGCTGGAGATGCGGAAATTTATCGTGTATCGGGTATATAATCTCTGAATCACAAAAAGATTTTACTTCTCAGGCATTTCGAGAGATATGAAATGCCTGCTTTTATAGTCGTACGAAACTTATGTTTTATACTGATACATTATAAATATTCACATCCCTGATATTTTGCTTCGCTCCAGAATCTGATTTATACTGGTTCCATTTTAAATTTCCGTTTTGTACGGTTCTAAAAGCAGGCATTTTTAGCGAAACAAAATGCCGGGAAAGCGAAATTTTATCGTGTATCGGGTGTAAAGTATTATCAGACATAAAAAATCTGATATTATTTTCATCATAATTTCACACTACGAAAAACTTTTGCTGTAAAAACCATACACAAAATGGGATTTTAAGGTATAAAACAGAGAGCATACACTTCGGGCACAAAAGGAGTTTTCTGTGGAAGGACGTGAAATATTAATCGGAGTAACTGGAGGAATCGCGGCATATAAAAGTGCGATTCTTGTAAGTCGGCTCACGCAGGCGGGGGCAGGTGTTTCTGTGGTCATGACGGAATCTGCACAAGAACTGATAACACCACGAACTTTTCAGGCTCTGACGGGCAGACCTGTCCGTGTAAAAATGTTTGAGGCACCAGAACCGTTTCCGCATCTTACTCCCGCGAGAAAGGCAGATATTTTTTGTATCGTACCCGCCACGGCAAATATCTTGGGAAAAGCAGCATGTGGAATCGCGGATGACCTGGTTTCCACTCTCATTCTAGCATTTTCTGGTCCGATATTATTCGCTCCCGCCATGAATACAGAGATGTGGGGAAAGCCTGCCGTGCAGAGAAACGTACGGCAGCTTATTCAGGACGGGTGCATTTTTGTTCCCCCCCAGGAGGGACATTTAGCATGTGGAGAAACGGGAACTGGACGCATGGCGGATCCTGAAAAAATATTTGAAAAAATCAGTAAAATACTTTCTGAAATTTCTGATTAACATATTTCAGTATCTCTGACAGAAATTATATTTTTTGCGATTTTTTCTGACTCTATTTTTCATACCACGAATACACTATAAATTTCGTTTTTCCTGTCCCCGACAAGCAGGCATTTTATACCCGATACACTATAAAATTCTGGCTTTTCCTGCATTTTGCTTCGGCTAAAATGGCTGTTAAGAGCCGCATAAAATGGAAATTTAAAGTGGAACCGTATAAGACGGAAATTTAAAGTAAAACCAGTATAACATTTAAGGATTTATAGCTTTCGTTATGGCAAGAATTTTAATTACATCTGGGCCGACACGCCAGTATATAGACCCGGTACGCTTTTTGTCGAATGCTTCCAGTGGACGTATGGGATGCTCGCTGGCGGCCGCTGCGATTCAGGCAGGGCATGATGTTATCATCATTTCCGGCCCAGTGGAAATCGAATATCCCCCGCAGGCGCAGGTGGAATACGTGGTTACGACAGACGAAATGCTCCAGGCAGCGGAAAAACTTTTTCCCCTCTGTCACGGAGTAATTGGAGTCGCGGCTCCGTGTGATTATAAACCACAGCATACCGCCACTTCTAAAATATCGAAAACGGGACACCCGATTTCTTTACTGTTAATGGAAACGCCGGATATTATCGCCACGCTGGGCAGTAAAAAAACACCGCGGCAGTGGGCCGTGGGATTCGCGCTGGAAACCGATGATCCAAGATTTCGGGCTCTGAGAAAAATGGAAACTAAAAATTGTGATTTAATGGTTCTTAATTCACCATCCGCGATTTACTCTCACCAAAATGAAGTCGAAGTTTTTAACTCCCGAGGAAAAATACTGGCGCAGCTGCGTGGACCCAAAACGGAGCTGGGACAACAAATTTTTAATCTTATCGAAAAACATCTCATCCGAAATCCTGACTTTCAATAAAAATTCGTGTGTTTTCTTGCATTTTTCGCGCTTTTTCTTAGAGTGTTATAAAACATACTGTTTTTATCTTTAACCTAAATTCTTTCTTAGTCACGAAAGTGATGACTTTTGGGCATCACCCGAAAATTCTATTACCGAGTCACGCAAAATTTAAAATGAAACCAGAATCATGATCATATCCTGAATAAATGATCATACTCTGTAAGCATGCATATACTGATTCCACTTTAAATTTCCGTTTTATGAGGCTTTTAAAGCAGGCATTTTCAGCGAAGCAAAATGCCGGGAAAGCGGAATTTTATAGTGTATCGGGTATAAAATACCCTAAAAATATACGGTGAGTTCTGATTTCAATTTTCGTTTTGTATGACCATGAGCGTATGCATTTTCAGCGAAAGTAAAATATCTGGGAAGTGAAAATTTATAGTGCATCATGCGTAAATTTATTTTGAGGTGCCCGAAGCAAAACTTGACAGGATGCATAAAATCTCATATCAGCAGGCCATTACGGTGGTAAGCATCCATTCCATCTTCTCCTGCGGTATTTATGCCGATACACTTATATACTGGCTCTTCTTTACATTTTCATTTTGTGCGGTTCTGAAAACATACATTTTAGAGAAGCAAAAATGCCTGGGAAACAGAAATTTAGTGTGCATCGGACAAAAAACATTAGCGAAAGATTTACAAAAAACTAAAAATTTTACCCATTAATCGAAAGACAGAAAAGTTATGCGACATCTGATGAACCAAGACGTCATGGCGGTGGTTTTAGCAGGAGGAAAAGGGTCTCGTCTGGAACCTCTGACACGTGATCGGGCGAAACCCGCCGTACCTTTCGGAGGATCTTATCGGATTATTGACTTTACACTCTCGAACTGCCTTAATAGCGGTATTAGGAAAACCCTAATGCTGACGCAGTATAAAACCACGAGTCTGGATCGGCACGTAAATCTCGGCTGGGAAAAATATTTTAAGCGGGAACTGGGTGAATTTATGGATATCGTGCCGCCACAGCAGCGTATCGACGAAAACTGGTATCAGGGAACGGCCGACGCGGTTTATCAAAATATTTATACGATCGAAAGAGAACGTCCAAAATATGTCGTCATTCTCGCGGGTGACCACATTTATAAAATGGATTACATGCGTCTGGTGCGTACTCACGTGGAAAATCAGGCGGATCTGACCATCAGCACGCTGCAGGTTCCGACAACAAAAGCCGCGCGTACTTTTGGTGTTCTGGAAGTAAACACGGAAAATCGGGTCATCGGTTTCGCCGAAAAGCCCGTGGTCCCAAAAGAGATTCCTCTTCAGCCCGGTCTGTGTCTGGCCTCCATGGGAATTTATGTTTTCTCGGCAGACTTTCTTTATGAAAAATTATGTGAAGACGCCGTGGAAATAAATAGCCGTCATGATTTCGGAGGAGATATTATTCCATCAATTATTGATAATCACCGCGTTTTTGCGCATCCATTTATCGACGAAAACCATAAATCTGAATCTTACTGGCGTGATGTGGGAACACTGGACGCGTATTTTGACGCAAATATGGATTTAATCGAAATAGATCCGCTGCTAAATCTTTATGATGAAAAATGGATCATCTGGACACACCATCCGAACTGTCCCCCTCCAAAATTCGTATTCGCACAAGAAGAACGCTGCGGTCAGGCCACGAATAGTATCGTCTGTGACGGTTCCATCATTTCCGGCGGAAATGTCACCCAGTCTATTTTAGGTCACCGAGTACGCGTAAACAGTTATGCTCAGGTGGAACAGTGCATTTTATTTTCAGATGTGGAAATCGGACGCCGGGCAAAAATACACCGAACGATTATCGATAATGGAGTCCACGTTCCTTCAGGAATGGAAATCGGTTTCGATAAAGATCTGGACCGCGCACGTGGTTTTTTTGTGACCGAAAATGGTATTACGGTGGTCAGTGGAAATACGTACCAGCTTTAATATCAAAAACCGATTTTTTTCTCGCATATTTCAGTGAATCCGTTACAAAATATCCAGCGAAACGTTTTTATAACCGACACACCATAAAATTTTAGTGCCCCTGACTTTCCTTCGCTCAGTCATTTTCACTTTTCACTTCCGCTGATAACGCACACACGTTCCGAACATATGAAAAAATTAAAATTAAATCTGTATGTTTTTCTATTTTTCGCTGTCTTCAGAAATAGTCTCCCAGTTCCTCATGAAATTTCCTTTCACGTGGCACAGGAAGCCAGATATTTTCAGCGCAATAAAAATACCGGGAAAGCGGATTTTTGTAATATCTTCGGTCTAAATGCCGTACATGAAATTTCGGTATCTCCGACTTTATCCTCCGGGCACTAAATAATATTACCACATTTTTATTCGCGCTAATTTTCAAAATACTTTTTCTGCGCTAAAATCTGTACACTGGTTTTTCTTTTCTATTTCCGTTTTGTGCGGCTCTGAAAGCAGGTATTTTAGCGAAGCAAAATACCGGGAAAGCGGATTTTTATGGTATATCGGAAATATTATACTCTTTTTCTACTAAATTTCCGTTTTGTGCGGCTCTGAAAGCAGGTATTTTAGCGAAGCAAAATACCGGGAAAGCGGATTTTTATGGTATATCGGAAATATTATACTCTTTTTCTACTAAATTTCCGTTTTGTGCGGCTCTGAAAGCAGGTATTTTAGCGAAGCAAAATACCGGGAAAGCGGATTTTCATGGTGTATCGGAAATAAAATTATCAGAAAAAATTAATATTCTTGAAAATTTTCTCTCCCGTATCTTGAATTTCTTTGAGGTACCGATTATCATAAAATTAAATTATACTGATTTTATTTTAAAGTTCCGTTTTGTGTGATTCTATAAATCAGCATTTTCACAAAACAAAAAAGCCTGCTTTCAGAACGGAATTTTAATCGATGATTTTTGCAAAAAAATTCCAGATACACGAATTTAAGTTTCACACGGCCATAAAGTAACTCAAAACACCTTATATTGGCGCCATTTTAAATTTCCGTTTTGTACGGCTCTGAAAGCAGATATTTTCTGCGAAGCAAAAATGCCGGAGAAGCGAAATTTTAAAGTGCATCGGGTATAAACTGCTTTATCCATATATAGATCGGAAAATTATGAAAAAACAGTACATTCTCACCATTTTCTTATGTTTAGGAGGGCTCTCCTTTTTCCTTTTAACCTCTGCAGTTTTTAGTCAAGAAAAGGAAACACCACCTTCTTCTGTCCTTCCGGACGCACTCCCTGCGCAAAAAACGTCACCAGTTCCGGAAACTCTCTCTGCCCACACAGTGGCTCCAGTTCCGGACGCACTCCCTGCCCCAAAAGCGTCACCAGCTCCGGAAACTCTCCCTGCGCAAGAAGTGACACCAGTTCCGGACACACTTTCTGCTCAAAAAGCGGCTCCAGTTCCGGAAGTAAAACAAAAACTTTTTCTCACAAAGAAAACGCCTCCTCCGTATATTCCTGTAAACCGGAATGCGTACACGGACGAAAAACAGTATCTCATGGCAGAGGAAGCTAATTACAAAGAATACCTCGCACAGTGGGAAGGGTATCTTGCGGCCGGTGGCAGCGTAAATTTACTGCTTTCAAACGGCGACACACCATTAGCGCATTCCGTAAAAGCTGGTCACATCTCTCTGTGTCAGTTCTTTTTGGGAAAAGGCTCAAACATAAATTCAAGAAATAAGGATGGTAAGTCTATTTTAATTGAATGCGCCACATATAATCCTGAGATGTGTGAATTTTTATTAAAAAATGGCGCGGATCTTAAAATAACTGATCTTCAGGGAAACACTGCTCTGCATTTTGCCATGTATTATAAGGATGACAAAATAATCCGCCTTCTTTTAAAATACGGCGCGGATGTCACCACAAAAAATAAATCGGATGAAACCGCTTTATCTTATGGAATAAAGCATGAACCGTGTAATCTGGAAAATATTAAAACCATCATTAATGCAGGTGCGGATGTTAATCAGGCGGACAAAAATAATCTCACTCCATTTCATCATGCCCTGCGCACAGGAAGAACAGATCTCGCAAAACTATTACTTCATCACGGTGCGAATTTAACTGCCGGACAGATTAACGGGAAATCCCCCGCCATGGCCGTGGCCTCTCTCTGGGATATCGATTTAATGAAAATGCTTTTTGATAAAAATTTTATAGATATTCAGGAAAAAGACTTTAACCAGTCCACTCTGCTGTTTCACGCAGCGACAGAAGGTGATCTGGGAATGTGTAAATTATTACTGGAAAAAGGTGTGGATATTAACGCAAAAAATGCAGCTGGCCGAACTGCCGTTTATTGCGCTCTGGAAAAAAAACATATAGAAGTCGTCCGTTTTTTAGTAAAACATGGCGCAACTCTTGAAGATCCAGGTACAGATAAATTGAAAAATCGTGACCCTCTTCCTCTTTCTTTGGCATTTCAGACAGGAAATTTCGAGTTATGTAAATTTCTTGTCCTTCACGGAGCGACTTTTTTTGATGACCCGTCGACGATGCGCGAACGATTATTAACTCTTGCCATTCAGAGTAAAAATCCGGATATCCTCCAATATATTTTAAACTTTAATCCTGATGTAAATGTGAAATCTCATTCTTATCTCCGAACGCCTCTGCATTATGCAGCGAACACCCAAAATTACGATTTTTGTGTTTTTCTCATTTCAAAAGGTGCGGACATAAATGCCTGCACTTCCAATTATGAAACGCCTCTGATGATATCACGGTCAAGTTCCCTGGCCACATTACGTATAAACCTTTTACTTTTGGAAGCAGGAGCAGATCTCTCTCAAAGGAATATGGCCGGACAGGATTTCATGGACATTCTTTTTTTGCAGAAACCGACTTCATTTATCTCAAAACATTTTCAGCTCAAAACGAAACGTTATGAAAACGCCGAATCACCAGACTCCATTTTACTGGCAGCATATGAAGGTGATCTGGAACGAATAAAGCGTTATCAAGAAAATGGACGTAATATCCATATAAAAGATAAACATAACGAAACGCCTCTGCATTTCGCAATTCATGGAAATCAAAAAGAAATGTGTAAATGGTTACTGGAGCACGGAGCCGACATTCATGCACCCGGCATTCTGAAGGGAACGCCTCTGCATTATGCTGCCGCGCTGGGACATACTGAAATCATGGAGCTTCTTTTGGAAAAAGGGGCTCAGATCGAAGCTACTTCTGATTATCAAAAAATGCCCACTCCTCTGGCCTGGGCGACTGACGCACAGCAGGGAAAGGCCGTGGTAATGCTCGTGAAGCATGGGGCTTCCATAAAAATTACCACCAAATCTTGTCCTGCTTATTCCGCTTTCATTACCGCTCTGGCTGCCGGAAAAGAATCTTACTGCCAATTTTTCCGTGATAACGGTTTCGATTTTAATAAAAATATGACTCAGACGACTTTTGCTACAGAATTTCCCCCTACTTTCATCACTTCATTTACTGCGTTCCTAAATTTAGAACGCCTGCTGAAGCATGGCTTTAATATTAACCAGCAGGATAAATTCGGTCAGACCATCCTTCACCATGTGATTTCTCGAGGTAAGCATGAGCTTATCCCATTCATCCTCCTTCACGGTGGAGATCCTACAATTCAAGATAAAACTGGCATCTCACCTCTGGATATGCCTGCGTTACCTTTTAAATACAAAACTTGTATCCAGCGATTAATAAAGGAAAGAGAAATGTGGCTTAAAGAATCAGAATAATCCTTTTCTTTATTCTGAAAAAACTGCACGGCACACTATCATATTTCACCTCACAGGCATTTCATGATGCATGAAATTTCTGCTTTCGTGGCCATTATACTCATGCCATTTTAAAATTCAGTTTTCGCCTGCGACAAGATGGAACTTT